>CACYCC010000165.1 GCA_902772805.1 uncultured Lachnospiraceae bacterium
AGTCTCATTTGATCACCTTTCATTCAGATCGCGGCACCGATCGGTTTTTAAAACGGGATTTTTCCGAAAGTTGCCGCGGGGCTTTTACATTTTTGTGCCGCAGAGCTGTTATTTTTCGTATTGAAACATATGTTCGCATATGATATTATTTTACATATGAAAAAGAACGATTATATCCTCGCGATCGCCATCCTGTTGTTTAGTATACTGTTAAATCGCGGATTTGTGTACTTAAATTTTAACTCAGCGGGTTCGGCAGATGTTGCCGAGGTTTATGTAGATGATAAGCTTTATATGACGATCGACCTTTCGGTCAATGATAAATATGTGATCACTACGCCGGAGGGCACCAACACGATACGCGTTGCCGATCATAAACTCGGGATCGTTGAAGCGGACTGTCACGGCAGAGATTGCATAAAGATGGGCAGGATAGCGTCTGCGGGTGAATATGTCTGCTGTCTTCCGCACAAACTTTATGTAGTTATAAAGAGTAACAACACGGAAAAGACCGGTGAGAACGCCGGCGATCCCGATGATAATGCAACATCATATGATACGGTGGCTTACTGATGAAGGTTAATATCAAAAGAATAGCCGCCGCAGGAGCGCTGACGGCTGTCGCACTTATATTTTCATATGTCGAGACTTTGATATCGTCTTTTATTCCGGTACCGGGGGTAAGGCTTGGTATCGCAAATATCGTTGTGGTACTGGCTCTTTTTATGATGGGACCGTGGGATGCACTTGCGATCGGACTGTTAAGGATAGTGATATCTTCGCTGCTGTTCGGAAATCCCGTATCGTTTTTTATGTCATTGTCGGGATTTGCGTTAAGTTTTTCGGTCATGCTAATACTTAAAAAGGGCGGTAAGTTTACAATCCCCGGTATCAGTCTGGGCGGAGGAGCGGCTCACAACTTCGGACAGCTCATATGTGCGATGGTAATGCTTCGCAATTTCGGACTTTTAAGATTTTCGGTGCTGTTTGGACTGTTTGGTATCATTACCGGTATGATCGTCGGATTTATATGTAAGATGATCTATGAAAGGGTTAAAGATTATGATTGGTTATCTTAGGGGCGAACTGATTGAAAACCGTGAAGGGCATATCATTATAGATGTGGGCGGAGTCGGATACGTGGTACTTGTATCCGAGCGTACACGCGAAGAACTTCCCGCGATCGGCGGGGAAGTAAGGATCTATACACATATGTCGGTCAGAGAAGATGATGTTTCGCTGTTCGGTTTTTTAAGAAAAGACGAACAGGAAATGTTCAATAAGCTTATACAGGTGAGCGGTGTGGGCCCCAAGGGCGCACTCAACATCTTATCAACATTTGATGTCGCAAACCTTAAATACGCGATCGTTTCGGGTGATGCGGGTAAGATAGCCAAAGCACCCACGATAGGTAAAAAGACGGCCGAGAAGATCATTATAGATCTCAAGGATAAGATAAACAAAGACGAGATCCTGGAATATTCCGCCGAGGAAACGGTTTCGGCAGATCCCAAGCTTTCGGATGATGCAAGGGATGCGATCGATGCTCTTGTTGCACTCGGATACGATCGCAAACGATCCGAAAAAGCGGTCGCTTCCATCGAAGGACACAACGAGATGGATACATCCGCGATTCTTAAAGAGGCATTTCCGCTGCTTTTGTAATTGAATGGAGATTTTATGGGAAACATTATTAAGACCGAGATAAGTGAAGAAGATGTTGTACTGGACGGATCGCTGAGACCGAAATACCTTTCCGAATATATCGGTCAGGAGAAGGTCAAAGAGATCATGAAAGTATATATCGAAGCCGCCAAGGCGCGTAACGAAGCACTCGATCATGTGCTGTTATACGGACCTCCCGGACTCGGTAAGACGACTCTTGCCCAGATAATAGCCAATGAAATGGGCAAAAACATTAAGATCACGAGCGGACCGGCAATCGAAAAGCCGGGTGATATGGCAGCCATTTTAAGTTCCTTAAAAGAGGGCGATCTTTTGTTCATCGATGAGATACACAGACTCAACAAACAGATCGAGGAAGTGCTGTATCCCGCCATGGAAGACTTTTCCATCGATATCATGATAGGAAAAGGCCCTTCTTCGAAGTCCGTAAGGCTTGATCTTCCGAAATTTACGCTTGTAGGTGCAACTACCCGTGCGGGACTATTGTCGGCTCCTTTAAGAGACCGTTTCGGCGTTGTCGAGAAACTTGAGTTTTACTCGGTTGAAGAACTTTCGACGATAATCAGGCATTCCGCAAAACTGTTAAAAGTATCGATCGAC
>CACYCC010000166.1 GCA_902772805.1 uncultured Lachnospiraceae bacterium
AATGTAAGACCTGTGCCATCATGACCGGATTCGGCGGTGCCGGTGCTTTTTCGGACGGAAAGTACAATATCACCAACGACTTCGGCGGAACTCTTTACGAGTATATCGGCAAGGAAAAGGCGCTTGAGCTCATGAGATACGTTGACGACATCAACGTAAAGAACGGCGGTGAAGGTACGCATATGTATTCGACCGCAGGCAGTGAATTCAAGAAACTCTGCATGCAGAACAAATTAACGCTTCTGGATGCATCGGTAAGACATCTGGGTACGGACATAAACTATATCGTACTTGGAAATCTCTACGATCAGTTAAAGGATAAAGTCGATTTCTTTTTCCAGACATCGATCACAAAGATCGAGATAACAGACGGCGGCTATAAAGTCATTTACGACGGCGGAGAAACGGACTGCAGAAATGTTGTTGTATCTGCGGGACGAAGCGGCAGCAAATGGATGGAAACGGTGTGTGAAGATCTTCAGATCCCCACCAATTCAAACCGCGTGGACATCGGTGTGCGTGTGGAACTTCCGGCTGTTATATTCTCGCATCTTACCGATAAACTCTATGAAAGTAAGATCGTTTACAGAACGTCAAAGTTTGAAGACAGCGTGAGGACGTTTTGTATGAATCCAAACGGTATCGTGGTCAACGAAAACACCAACGGTATCGTGACCGTTAACGGACACAGTTTTGAAGATGCCGACAAAAAGACCGAGAACACGAACTTTGCGCTTCTGGTTGCCAAGCATTTTTCGGAGCCTTTCAAAGACAGCAACGGATACGGTGAAAGTATCGCAAGACTTTCAAACATGCTGGGCGGCGGCGTAATAGTACAGCGTTTCGGCGATCTTGAAAGAGGACGGCGCAGTAACTGGAAACGTATCGACAAGGGAACCGTAAGGCCTACACTTATGGCTACGCCGGGTGACTTAAGCCTTGTGCTTCCCAAGCGAATTCTTGACGGAATAATCGAGATGATCTATGCGCTTGACAAGATCGCTCCCGGAACGGCCAATGACGATACGCTCTTGTACGGTGTGGAAGTTAAGTTCTACAACATGGAGGTTCAGCTCGACAAGAACCTTGAGACCGTCCATAAGGGACTTTATATAATCGGCGACGGAAGCGGTGTTACTCATTCGCTCTCACATGCGTCCGCAAGCGGAGTATATGTTGCCCGCAGGATCGCCGAGACATTGTAAAACGATCAAAACACCGACACACCCGGTCGGTAAATGAATTGGAGAGATAATGGCTTATTGTCCGAATTGCGGAAAATATGTTGATGATAACGCTAAGTTCTGTGATTCCTGCGGCGCAGCGATGATACCGCAGCAGAATCCTTACTTAAATTCGCCCTCGCAGCAAAATCCATATCTTTCCGCCTCTGCGCCCGGACCGCAATATGCCGTTAACGCTTCACAGCCGTCATATGTTACTCCCGCGCCGGTCAAAAAGAAAAAGCGTGTACTTCCCGTTATATTGTCGATACTCGGAGGGGTACTTGCGATCGCGATCATCGCAGCCGGTCTTTTCATGACAAAGCCCGAACTGTTCGGATTGGAAGGACTTACGCTTACAGGAAGCGACGGATATACGGTCGATACATTTAATGCGATCAAAGAGGCCAATCCCGAAAAGGCGGTTAAAGCGGCACTCCTTGATGCGTTTATTATGGCAAAAGATCTTTATACAGAGGGAAAGTTTGACTACAACGATCTTGAACTCTTCGGTGAAGCATTAGAGTCTGGAGTTCTTAAACGCGATAAGGCATTTAAACCCGTTTTCGATGAACTTCACGAGATAGAGAAGTCAAGAAGAGCGTTTAATAAGGCCGAAGAATATTATGCTTCGGGTGAATATGCCGATGCGCTTCCGTTGTATCGCGAAGTAAAGCAAAGCGACACCCTTAATTACGATACCGCACAGGACAGGTTAAAAGAATGTTCAAAAGCCCTTGCAAAGGGAGAGATCGAGGGACTTTGGCTTTTGGAGCTCGATATATCCTCGGCTTTAAAGGAGTATAACATTCAGGGGCCCGTGTATGCCGATGTTTACTTTACTTTTTCGGATGACGGAACGGGTTCGATATTCTGCTCAATGGAAAATGTGATTGATAAGATCATGCCGGATCTTATCGAGATAGCATATGACGAACTGATGAACACTACAGGCCTCTCGAGGTCCGAGATAAACACATTTCTTCCCTATATGGGCTATGCCTCGATGGAAGATTTTGTGCGCGAAATGATAAAGCCGTATCTTTATGACGATATGATGAATGATATAAATGAGTCGTTTGTATACACATACGACGGCAACGGTCTGATCGTTGACGGTACGGAATATGACATTTTGATAGACGGGGACAATATGACCGTCAACACTCCGTTTGATATGGAGGGATTCGGAAATTTCGGCATGTTCAATCCCCCGTATTACCTTATAAGGACATACGGTTAAAAGACTAAACGATTGGAACTTAATTTAATGGATTTTATATTGGATGTATTAAAAGACGCGGGAATAGACACGTTAAAGCTCATTCCTTTTCTTTTTCTTACGTACCTTTTAATGGAATATCTTGAACACAGGACGTCGGATAAGATAAAGCGTGCGATCAAAAACGCGGGAAGACCGGGACCGCTTATCGGCGGACTGCTGGGAGCCGTTCCGCAGTGCGGTTTTTCGGCGGCGGCATCAAGTCTATATGCCGGAAAGATAATAACGCTCGGGACACTTATCGCCATATATCTTTCGACCTCGGATGAGATGCTTCCGATACTCATTTCCGCCGGCTTAAAGCCTGTGCGGATAGTCGGGATAATATTAACAAAAGTTGTCTACGGCGTGATCGTCGGTTTTGTAATAGACCTTATATTCAGGGAAAAAGCAACCAGGATCCATCCCGAATCAAGACCTGACGAGCCTGTATTTCACGACCTTTGTGTCCAGGAAAAATGCGGATGCGATGAAGGGGTACTGGTTCCCGCGATCAAACATACGCTCCAGATAACACTTTTTGTGCTTGTTATAAATATCATCTTAAATGCCGCGATAGGACTTGTGCCGGAGGAAGCGTTAAAGTCATATGTTCTCAATAACGGTTTTCTGGCACCGATTATCGGCGGACTTATAGGTCTTATTCCCAACTGTGCGGCTTCGGTGGCACTTACTCAGATGGCTACGCGCGGCATGATCACACTCGGAGGTATGATGGCAGGTCTTTTTGCCGGCGCGGGAGTGGGCTGGATGGTACTGCTCCGTGCGGGACGTGATAAAAAAGAAACTCTTAAAGTGATAGTTATACTTTATGTGACGGGCGTTTTGGGCGGATATGTTTGCGAACTTCTGGCACATGTATTCGGGATAATGCAGTTTGCGGTTTTGTAATTTTGACCGCGCGATCGGTTTTATGACAAAGGATCGGAATGAAGGGAACAAATAAAAGTAACACTAACGGTAATCACAGAACGGGCATCATCATATGCGAAGCGATCATAATCCTGTTTATGATCGTTACTTTCGCGTACATTTTTATGACCAGAAGTCACTGGATCGAAGAGTGTGAAGTGAGGTATCCGGACATTATCGTTTCGGATACCGGCTGGGAACGCGTCTTTTTAAACGGTCCCAGAAATCCGATCGAACTGCCGTACAAAAAAGAAGTAAAAGCCGGAGAAATGATGGTGTTTGAAAATACCGTGCCCGAAGATGTAACGGATAAGTTCTATTTTTCGACTCTCGCCCAAAAGGTCAATATCTCTGTTTATGTGGGCGATGAATTAAGACTTAAGGTCGTTCAGACCGACAAGTATTTTTACTGGAAAGATGTTATTACAAGATACGTTTATGCACCGGTGTATAAAGCCGATGCGGGTAAAACGATACGTATCGAAGCATATTCGAATTCCGGCGGTATACGTCCGTTTTCTTTTGCCTTATACGGAGAACGTGCAAGCATAGACAGAACCTACATGCATATGCAGGGGCCGGCGTTCGCCTTTACGATACTGTTTGCCTGCATGAGCGTTGCCTGTATATTCTTCGGTATATTCCTGCGTGTTGCCACTCAGGGCAGATCGAGGATCGATTTTGTGGCATGGGCGCTTCTTATGATGGCAATATACTGTGCCACTCAGGGTGAGTTCAGATGTTTCCTTTTTGCAAATCTCTCGGGCATACACGGGGTGTCGGGCGTCATGCTGGTGCTGATACCCATGACGATATCCCTGTACTTTGATTCAGTACAGGAAGGAAGATATCGCCGCTGTTATATGGGTTACATCATAACAGGTGGCTGTTACCTTTCGCTGTGCGTGATACTCTCGCTTTTAAGGGTCGTTGATATGGAACAGCAGCTTCCCGGTCTTCTTCTCTTTGTTGCCGCGATCTTTGCGATATTTGAGTATACTTCGGCCAAAGACAGAAAAGCGGGAAACTCATACGATTATGGTATCATTCTCTGGGCCGTGAGAGCCCATATGATCTTTACGATGGTCCATGCTTACCTGTATGTTTCGGGTGATAACCTCGGCGGACTGTTTACGGAACTCGGTTTCTTTATCCTTACCTGCGTTGCGTTCTACCATTCGTTCAGAACGGTTTTAGATCTTGAAGAGCAGAAGCGTCAGGTTCAGTATGAAGCCGAATTAAAGTCCAAATTCCTGGCCACGATGTCACATGAGATCAGGACGCCCATAAATGCGGTGCTGGGATTCAACGAAGCGATCATCAAGGAAAGCAAAGAAGAAAATATCGTATCGTACGCTCGGGATGTTGAGGGCGCCGGAAATCTTTTGCTTTCGCTTATAAACGACATACTTGATTTTTCAAAGCTTGATTCGGGGAATGTATCGATCTCACAGGCTCCGTACAGTGTAAAAGGACTTGTTATCGCGTGCTATAACCTTGTTGAACGTCTTGCGAGAGAAAAGAATTTGAAACTTGTGGTGCAGGTGGACGAGACCATGCCCTCCGAACTTCTCGGTGACGATACAAGGATCGTTCAGATAATCACAAATCTCCTTACGAATGCGATCAAATATACCAGAAACGGCCGAATAGGACTCAAGGTTTACTGTGAAGGTGTGACCGATAAATTCGCAGACCTTAAGATCGAGGTCAGCGATACGGGTATAGGTATCAAAGAAGAAGACAAATCCCGCCTCTTTAATGTATTTTCACGGCTTGAAAACGACGTGAATGCGACCATCGGCGGGAAAGGCCTGGGACTTGCGATAGTCGGAAGGCTCGTAAATCTTATGGACGGTACTATCGAAGTGGCCAGTACGTACGGACTCGGTTCGGTATTTACCGTTACGCTCCCGCAAGGGATTTCAGACCACAGACCCGTAGGAAAACTTGATAACGATACATTTAAGCCCCAGGGCCCCGAAAACGGCAAACAGGATCTGTTTACGACAGGTGACGTAAAGATACTGGCGGTAGACGATGTTCTGGTCAATCTTAAAGTCGTACAGAGCTTACTCAAGAAAACCGGAATAGAGATCGACACCGCGATAAGCGGTGAAGAATGCATCAAAAAGGCCCGGGCGACAAAGTATGATGTCATACTGTTAGACCACATGATGCCCGGAAAAGACGGGGTTGAGACGCTTCATGAGATGAAAGCCGATCCCGAATGCAAAAACACCGATACGCCCGTGATAGTGCTTACCGCAAATGCGATACACGGCGCAAGGGAAGAGTATTTAAGACAGGGATTTTCGGATTATCTTTCAAAACCCATTGCTTTAAAAGACCTTGAAGCCATGCTCCTTAAATATCTCCCCGAGGATAAGATCGGTAAAGAGGTTAAGGAAGAAGTTTCCGAGGTAAACAAAAGCAATCTTGTCGAATCTGAGAAAAAGATAAGCGTTATCGAACGCGAAGAGGACAGACTTTCGATAGAGGCCGTCATAGACCGCAAGACCGCCATGGAAAACTGCCATTACAATGAGGCCGTATGGCGTGAAAGAGTTGAGACATATCTAAGAGAAGACAAGCGCGCAATGCTTGATGCAAGCTATCGCAAGAACGATCTTGTAAACTATGCGATGATCGTGCGTGCGATAAGATCTTCGTCCGCAACACTCGGCGCTCTCGCACTTTCCGAAAAAGCTCTTGAAGTGGAACACCTTGTCAAAGAAGGCAACAAAGAACTGTTAGAAGACGGACACATCGAACTTACCGAGGCTTACGGAACCGTCATCAATGCGCTTACGAGGATATAGACATCCTTAAACCCTTGGGATAATGGTTTTTCAAAACTCCGTTCACGGCTTTGCCAAACCCAAGCGAATAACCGTTTACAAATACGGGAGTCCATCCCTTCAATGAGGCATCACATGCAACGCTTTCACCGGCGATGTATGCTGATGCTTCTTTTATGTCAAGAACTGCGGCCCGCTCGACTTCCCATGGGCGAAGGCTCATTCCGAGCGCATGTGCGGGCTCCAGGCGGTTTTTAAGATCGACAGCCGCCATAAGACCGGGCCGGATAACGTTTAGACCGGATATATCAAATGCGGTTTTGGGCAAAAGAAAAATGTTGTCTTTAACCGACACGATCTCTGCGTTTTCAAACAGTTCTTCGCATACTCCGGGTTTGATCCCAAGGTCGTTTTTTATAAATGAAAAGAGCGTTTCCCGGGAAATGCCGTGAGCATGGGAACCTTTGGAGGCTTTCTTTTCTTTCGTTCTGCCATTGCCGGCTGCTCTTTCGGTGACGGCATAGGCAGTCTCATTTATGACCGTTTCGCCTTTTTTTATAAACGCAGCCACAAAATGCCCTTCGCACCTTTCAATATGAGGCATAAGGCGTTTCATCGATATAAGTGTCATCTCGGGATGGCGGCTTAGGAATGCCTCCACGTTATCTTCGTTTTCGGCGCGTGAGAATGTGCACGTCGAATAGACCAGCCTGCCGCCGGGTGCAAGGCAGGATGCGGCATTGTCAAGTATCCCGGCCTGACGGTCCGCGCACATCATAACATTTTCGGGACTCCATTCATTTACGGCCGTCTCGTCTTTACGAAACATTCCTTCACCCGAACACGGAGCGTCAACCAGTATCTTATTAAAGAAAAGAGGAAAATGTGCGGCGAGGCGGTCTGAAGACTCGTTTAACACTACGGCGTTTCTTACACCCATTCTTTCGATATTTGAAGAAAGCGTATAGGCTCTGTCTCTTATGATCTCGTTGCTTATCAAAAGTCCTTTTCCGTCAAGGCGTGCTGCGATCTGGGTGCTTTTCCCTCCCGGTGCCGCACACATATCAAGAACGACATCGCCCGGTGTAACTTCAAGTTCCGTTACTGCCGACATGGCGCTCGGTTCCTGGATATAATAGGCGCCGGCCTCGTGAAAGACATTTTTGCCGGGTCTTTCATCGGGATCGTAATAAAATCCCTCTTCGGCCCAGCTTATTTTTTCAAGCGAAAAAGGCATTTCATCGGGAAATGCCTTAAGATCTTTTTTTAACAGATTACATCTTAAACCGTATGTGCGTTCGTTGTCATAGGAAGATAAGAAAGCGGGATAATCCGCACCGAGTTCCGACTTCATGCGAGTTAAGAACGCTTCGGGAAGTTTAATTTCGCTCATATCTACTCTCTATTTAAACAGATAATCGATGAACTGATGGGTACGCTCGGGACGCTTGGTGTTTACGGCGACTGCCAGTACCACTTTATCCTGCGGGAAAGTTGCGTTTTCCGTAAGGAACGGAGCATCTGTGACATCCATCAAAAATGCGGCTTTACTGCCGGTCTTTTCGCCGTCATCATCGTACACGTCGCATTCTATGAGTCTGTCGCCGTAAGTTTTCTTTTGCTCATCGCTTAAAAAGGCGCTTAAGTCTGTATAGTAATTGGAACTTATGTAATTTTCCATCGTTTCATAGTCGCCGATCATGATATCGCAATCGGCCGCGGCGATGACCGCCATCCACTTCTGTATGCTCACATATGAGGTCTGGTCGATGTTTTCGATATTGATGTAAACGGAATGATCGTAAATGACTTCGTTCTTTTTCGTATCGGTTCCGGCGTAAGCTTCAAAATCATCGCTTTCGGGAACATTGATGGCATTGATGAACACGACGTAAAGGTCGTGGCCTTTGTTGGTAACGGCGGTCACGATAAGAGTGATGACGATCGCCAGTGCCGCACCGATTATGAGAACGGTCTTTAAGTAGTATTCAACAAAGTACTGAAGCTTGTATTTAAGCGGCTTTCCCTTAAGATAAGCCTTCTGTTCTTCCATTATCTCTTTCTGGGTAGGATCTATAAAACTCATGGTTTAAAACCTCTTAAAACATTTTTCATCATTATCAATCCTTTGAAAAGCCGTGTCAATCTTTATGGGTTTATTAAATTTGCAAAATATATTAAAATACTATGACAGGGATTTAAAAGTACAGGTGAGCGGTACATTATCCCGGAAGGAGATTTAAATGTTATCTGACAAAGATTTTAAGATACTTGACGAGATACTTGAAAAGTACGGGCACGACCCCAGCCGTGTCATAGGCATCATGCAGGATATCCAGCGTGAATACAGATATCTTCCCACCGAGAGCCTTACATATATCTCAAAGGCGCTTAGCTTAAGTGAGGCCAAGATATTCGGTGTTGCCACGTTTTACGAGAATTTCTCGCTTGAACCCAAGGGTAAATATGTCATAAAGGTCTGTGACGGTACGGCGTGTCATGTGCGTAACTCCGTGCCGATACTTGAAGAGTTCAGAAAGGTACTCGGTCTTTCGGAGTCCAAGAAAACGACCGACGACATGATGTTTACCGTTGAAACCGTATCGTGTTTGGGAGCCTGCGGACTTGCGCCTGTGTGCACAGTCAATGATGAGGTTCATCCCGCCATGACACCCGATAAGGTTCAGGGCATAATAGACGGATTAAGAAGCGGGGAGGGCAAATAAATGGCATTTGAGATAGTAAAGACAAGAGCCGATCTCGACCGACTTCAGATAAAGTTTAAAAAATCACTCGATTCACAGTCCAAGCAGATACTTATCTGCGCGGGAACGGGCTGTGTGGCCGGCGGTTCGCTTAAGATATACGAAAGACTTCAGGAGATATTAAAAGAAAAAGATATCCCCTGTTCCGTAATGCTCGAAGAAGAGCCTCATGACACGATAGGTGTCAAGAAATCGGGCTGCCACGGCTTCTGCGAAAAGGGTCCCCTTTTAAGGATAGAGCCTTACGGCTGGCTTTATTTAAAGGTTAAGGTCGAAGACTGCGAAGAGATCGTCGAAAAGACGATAATCGGAAACGAATGCGTTGACAGGCTCGTATACAAGGACGCCGAGGGAAAGCCTTACAGACAGCAGTCCGAGATACCTTTTTACAAAAAACAGACGCGTCTTGCCCTTGAACACTGCGGACAGATCAATGCAGAGTCAATTGTTGAATATATCGCCGTAGGCGGATATCAGGCAGTTGCCAAGGCACTGTTTGACATGACAAGCGAGGAGATCGTTGATGAGATCACGAAATCCACACTTCGCGGCCGCGGAGGCGGTGGATTTCCTACCGGTACAAAGTGGGCACAGGTGCTTAAGCAGGATGTCGATGAGAAATACGTAGTCTGCAACGGTGACGAAGGCGATCCCGGTGCGTTCATGGACCGTTCGATGATGGAAGGCGATCCTCACCGCGTGATCGAGGGTATGATCATCGCAGGTAAGGCTACCAATGCCCATCACGGATATATATACGTAAGAGCCGAGTATCCGCTTGCGGTAGAGAGACTTCAGATAGCAATAGACAAGGCTACCAAGAGAGGACTTCTTGGTAAAAACATAATGGGATCGGGCTTTGATTTCGATCTTAAGATCTGTCAGGGCGCGGGAGCGTTCGTGTGCGGCGAGGGTTCGGCACTTACCGCTTCCATAGAAGGCCACAGAGGTATGCCCAGAGTCAAACCTCCCCGTACGACCGAGCACGGACTTTTTGATAAACCGACCGTACTTAACAACGTTGAGACATTCTGTAACGTACCTCCCATCATACTTAAAGGTGCGGACTGGTATTGCACTATAGGACCGGATAAGAGCCACGGTACCAAAGCGTTTGCCTTAACGGGTAATGTCAACAACACCGGACTTATCGAAGTTCCCATGGGTACAAAGCTTCGCGAAGTCATTTACGACATAGGCGGCGGCGTCAAAGACGGAGAATTTAAAGCCGTTCAGATCGGCGGACCTTCGGGAGGGTGTCTGTGTCTTAATTCCGATGAAGATCATCTTGATATATCGCTTGACTTTGATTCGCTTAAGAAGGTCGGAGCCATGATCGGTTCGGGCGGTCTTGTTGTCATGAACGATAAATCCTGTATGGTCGAAGTGGCAAGGTTCTTTATGAACTTTACACAGAACGAATCGTGCGGAAAGTGCGTTCCGTGCCGCGAAGGTACCAAGCGGATGCTTGAACTTTTAAATGACATAGTCGAAGGACGCGGTACGCCCGAGCATCTTGAGACGCTTGAGGAACTTGCGGATACGGTTTCCAACACCGCACTTTGCGGACTCGGAAAATCCGCACCTTCACCCGTAATAAGTACCATGAAGTACTTTAAAGACGAGTATATCGCGCATGTTGTTGACAAAAAGTGTCCGGCAGGACAGTGCAAGGCACTTTCGAATTATAAGATCGATTCCGAGAAATGTAAGGGCTGTACGAAGTGTGCCCGCCAGTGTCCCGTAGGTGCGATATCGGGAACCGTCAAGGAACCTCATGTGATAGATCCCGCAAAATGCATAAAGTGCGGCGCCTGCATGCAGGGTTGTCCTTTCGGGGCAATAGAAAGAGTATAAGGAGGGAGACGTATAATGGAAAAATATATGATCATTGACGGAATGCGTATTCCCTTTGATGATGAAAAGAACATTTTACAGGTAATACATAAAGCGGGCATCCATGTCCCGACATTCTGTTACTATTCCGACATGTCGATATTCGGTGCCTGCCGTATGTGCGTGGTCGAAGATGAAAGAGGAGGCATTGTTGCTTCATGCTCAACTCCCCCCAAGGACAAGATGAACATCAAGACCAACACTCCGAGACTTCATGAGTACCGTAAGACCATTCTTGAACTTTTGCTTGCTTCTCACTGCCGTGACTGTACGGTCTGTGAAAAGAACGGTCGCTGCCGTCTTCAGATGCTGGCGGTCCGTTTCGGACTTACGGAGATAAGGTTTAAGAATAACCGTGAGGAAATGGAGATAGACGATTCTTCAGAATCGATAGTAAGAGATCCCGGAAAGTGCATACTGTGCGGTGACTGCGTGCGTATGTGCAACGAGGTTCAGAATGTGGGCGCGATAGATTTTGCGTACCGTGGCAGCAACATGCGTGTCATGCCCGCAATGGGACGTAAGATCGCCGAAACCGACTGTGTAAACTGCGGTCAGTGTGCTGCGGTATGTCCCACTGCAGCGATCCATGTAAAGAGTTCGTTAAGAGCCGCCTGGAAAGCACTTTACGATCCGAAGACAAGAGTTGTGGCTCAGGTTGCGCCTGCGGTAAGAGTCGCACTCGGCGAGGAATTCGGACTCGAACCCGGTAAAAATACGATGGGACGTATTTTTGCGGCTTTAAGGATGCTTGGATTTGATAATGTATTCGATACTTCGGTGGGAGCAGACTTAACGGTTGTCGAAGAATCCGAAGAACTCATTAAAAAGCTTGAAAAAGGCGATGACAAATATCCTCTCTTTACATCATGCTGTCCCGCATGGGTAAGATATGTGGAGACCAAACACCCCGAGCTTCTTGACTATGTTTCGACATGCAAATCCCCTATGGGAATGTTCGGATCCGTTTTAAAGGAATATTACAAAAAGGCGGACAAAGAAGAAGGATTAAAGACCGTTTCCATAGCGATAATGCCCTGTGCCGCCAAGAAGTTTGAGATCACAAGAGAAGAACTTTCAAGAAACGGCATCAGAGATGTCGATATTGTCATCACAACATCGGAACTTGCCAGAATGATCAAGGAAATAGGCATACAGTTTAATGAGATAGAGCCTCAGGGACCGGATATGCCGTTTTCGATAAGTTCGGGTGCCGGCACGATCTTCGGTACCACCGGCGGTGTTACGGAAGCAGCTCTTCGAAGAGTTTCCAATGCCAAGACCAACGAAGATCTTAAGTCGATAGAATATCTCGGAATAAGAGGATTCGAAGGAGTCAAGACCGCCAAAGTTCCTTACGGGGACAAAGAACTTGATATTGCTGTCGTAAGCGGACTCGGAAATGCCGAGAAACTTATACAGGCGATAGAATCAAGAGAACTTCACTTTGATTTTGTGGAAGTCATGGCTTGTCCTTTGGGATGTGTCGCAGGCGCCGGCCAGCCCTTCGTATACAGGGAAGGCAAGGAAAAGCGTGCCGCAGGTCTTTACAAGGCAGACCGCTCTTCGGTCATCAAATGTTCGGGTGACAACCCCGTGGTTGAAGATCTTTACCACGGAATTCTAAAAAATAAAGTACATGATTTACTGCACAGGAGGTCCGAATGAGTGACGCATATCATGAGTGCATGGTAGCCGGCAAGACGCCGGGTTACATGATATTCTTAAAATTCTTTTTGATACTGATGATCGTATTTACCGGTTTTCTCGGTCTTACGATCATGCCGCTTATGATATTTGTGGCGGCGGGTCTCGGTGTCGGATTATATTTTGTGATTCTTCACAGCGACATAGAGTATGAGTATCTTTACCTTGACAAGGAGATCACGGTCGACAAGGTAATGCATAAGTCAAGGCGCAAAAGGATTGGAGTTTACTCGGTTGACAAGATCGAGATAATGGCTCCCATGAACAGCTGGCATCTTGACTCCTACAAGAACCGTACGTTCAAGATCACAGATCTTTCAAGCGGTATCATCGATCAGCCCGACAGAAGATACACATTCTATTATGACGGCACAGAGCAGGTAATTTTCGAGCCCGACGATACATTCGTAAAGATGGTAAGAAACATTGCACCACGTAAAATATTTAACGATTGACATACTTGTTTTTCTTTGTTAAATTATCTATCAATAAAAAGGCGGATCTCATATGGGCAATATGAAGGTCCGCTATTATTACAATAAAATATAACATAAAGGAGGAGTAAGAAGATGGGTCAGATAGTCAGCGAAGGAATCACATTTGATGATGTGCTCCTGGTTCCCAGTTATTCGGAGGTTGTCGGAAATCAGGTGGATGTAACAACTTATCTAACCAAGTCTATTAAGCTCAACATTCCCATGATGAGCGCAGGCATGGATACCGTAACAGAACACCGTATGGCGATCGCTATGGCGAGACAGGGCGGTATCGGTATCATTCACAAAAACATGTCTATTGAAAAGCAGGCCGAAGAGGTCGACAAGGTTAAACGTTCCGAAAACGGCGTAATCACGGATCCGTTTTCACTCTCTCCCGAACATACATTGGCAGATGCCGATGAACTGATGGGAAAATTCAGAATTTCAGGCGTACCGGTTACGGAAGGCCGTAAGCTGGTAGGTATCATCACAAACCGCGATCTTAAGTTCGAAACAGATTTCACCAAAAAGATTAAAGAATGCATGACTTCGGAAGGTCTTGTTACGGCCAAAGAAGGCATTACACTTGAAGAAGCCAAGGCTATACTTGCAAAAGCCCGCAAGGAAAAGCTTCCGATAGTTGACGACGATTTCAATCTAAAAGGTCTCATCACCATTAAAGATATAGAAAAAACCATAAAGTACCCCCTTGCGGCCAAGGATGAGCAGGGCCGACTTTTATGCGGAGCCGCACTCGGTATCACCGCAAACGTACTTGAAAGAGTTGAGGCACTTGTTGAGGCCAAGGTCGATGTTGTGGTACTTGACTCGGCACACGGTCATTCGGCCAATGTTATCAAGTGCGTTAAGATGATAAAAGAAAAATATCCCGACCTTCAGGTTATCGCGGGTAACGTTGCAACGGGTGAAGGCACAAAGGCTCTTATCGAAGCAGGTGCCGATGCCGTTAAAGTAGGTATCGGACCCGGTTCCATCTGTACCACACGTATCGTGGCAGGTATCGGTGTTCCCCAGATCTCAGCCATTATGGACTGCTATGCAGTTGCCGACAAATACGGTATTCCGATCATCGCAGACGGCGGTATCAAGTATTCGGGCGATATTACCAAGGCTATTGCCGCAGGCGGTAATGTCTGCATGATGGGTTCGATGTTTGCCGGATGCGACGAGGCTCCCGGCGAATTTGAACTCTTCCAGGGTCGTAAATACAAGGTTTACAGAGGCATGGGTTCGATCTCTGCAATGGAGAACGGCAGTAAGGACAGATACTTCCAGTCAAATGCCAAGAAACTCGTTCCCGAAGGCGTTGAAGGACGTGTGGCTTACAAGGGTTCGGTTGAAGATACGGTATTCCAGCTGATCGGCGGTTTAAGATCGGGTATGGGATATTGCGGATGTCCTACAATAGAGGATCTTAAAAAGAACGGTAAGTTCGTCAAGATCTCCGCAGCATCGTTGAAGGAATCGCATCCTCACGATATCCACATCACCAAGGAAGCTCCGAACTACTCTTCACAGCTTAATTGATAACAATATCCCGGTCATAAAACCTGATTTACATCAGGTCATAAGACCGGGATTTTTTTGTCCGATTTAACAGATAAAAGCGGGATGTCGTGTTGTTTTTAAGGGTTGCTTATGATAAACTGATGCGTGGGGACAATTTTATTGGACGACTACTATTTTTAAGAAGGCTTAACGGGTGGATAATAACTGGCTGGATTTGGTAATCGTACACAGACTGGCGGCGCGCTTCTCAGATGTGGCGGGCCTTTATGCTTATGCTTTAAATAAGGACGGAGAGATCTTAACCGACATTACGGGAGATCCCGCTGAGTCATCAAGACTCCTTGATATTGTCGGAAGGGATACGCTTGACAATCTCTATCACAGAGTTTCTGACTCGGATATGGAGATCCAGGCGATCGAAGAAACTGCAGTTCCCAACATACACATAGCGGCTACGGCTCTTTTTGTGAACGATGAACCTGTGATCACATGGGTAATGTTAGGAGTTTTGTCGGATCCTGAATTACAGGGCGAAGGTTCTGTCGATATTTCGGGCTTTTCAAATGTTACCACTGCCGAAAGGTTTATGAACTCCGTTGATATCGCAAGAGATATCACAAGCCTTACGATATCTTCGAAACTTTCTCTTAAAAATGCCGAAGCGGAGTCGCTTCGCAGCAGATATTCGGAGGCCGAGGCCAAAAATTCGCTTAAACGCCTCGAAGCCGTGTCCCAGATAGTTCAGCTCCTTGACGATGACGATGCCATCGAGACCGTTATGCGCGAATGCATGACTCTTATCGGTGAGTATCTTGAAATATCATCGGCCCTCGTTGTAAGAACCCGTCAGGGCCGTGATACGATGGACATCTGTGCGGAATGGACCGGTAAGGGTTCGGTTTCTCTTGAAAGCAATTTCAAGGACCGCAAGACGTTTTCTTTTGTAAAGGGTGACAAACCCGTGGTGGTCTCATACGATACCGATCTGACGCCCGATCTTGCAGCTGATATGGCGTATCTTGGGATCAAGGCACTTGTGGTACTTCCCATACATCTTGTGGGCGGATACGGAATGTATGCCTGCTTTATGGACAAGGCCAAGGATAAAAAGTGGGCGATCGAAGAGATCAAATTTTTGCACGATTCCTCGCATATCCTTCATTCCATAGTTACCAAGCGTATCCAGAAAAACTCGCTGGCAGGTTCCTATGCATCGCTTGAATCGGTGCTTGATAATGTCGGAAGTGCAATATATGTAAGGGATGTAAACACCAACACGCCCCTTTTCATGAACAGGATCTTAAAGAGCACATTCGCGACCGAACTCCAGAACGGAACTCTTGATAAGCTGTTTGACAGCGCGATCCCGGTAAATCGCGGCAGCGGCATTTATGAGATCAATCATATCGACAGAAACCGCTGGTACGATCTGCATTATACATACATCAACTGGGTTGACGGCCGCAAAGTATCGCTCTGCGCCGCATATGACGTAACCGACAAAAAGACATATCAGCGCAGGATCGAGCAGCAGGCATGCACAGACTTCTTAACGGGTCTTTACAACCGTATGTGCTGTGAAAGAGACCTTGCGATACATGTGGACTCGGCACGTCGCAACAATATAAAAGGTGCATTGCTCTATCTTGACCTTGATGATTTCAAACATATAAACGACGGTCTCGGACATCAGTACGGCGATGTTCTGTTAAAGGCCATTTCCCATTCACTTCAGAGAATTGACGGGATACAGAATACATGTTACAGAATGGGCGGCGACGAATTCGTTATAATCATTCCGCCCGAGAGTTATCCGCAGTTTGAGAATATCGTGGAGAGTATCAAGGATATCTTCAGCAAGCCCTGGTACTTAAAAGACGCCGATTATTACTGTACGATGAGTATGGGTATCGTGGAATTCCCCGAATCCGGTGAAAGTGTCCAGGAACTCATCAAAAAAGCCGATATTGCCATGTATGAGGCCAAGAAAGGCGGCAAAAACAGGGCAGCTCTTTATTCCGACAAGATCGTTTCTTCATCCAGCAAGCGTCTTGACATGGAAAAGAACATGCGTGACGCGATCAGCGATGAATTTAAGGAGTTTAAGGTTTATTTCCAGCCCATCGTCGATATCATGCAGGACGGCAATCCCTGTATCGGTGCCGAAGCGCTCATCAGATGGAATTCGGCGGAACTCGGATTTATCGCACCGAGCGACTTTATCCCGCTTGCCGAATATCTGGGACTCATCAATCCCATCGGTAACAACGTATTAAAAGAAGCGTGTCTTGCGGTCAAGAACTGGAACGAAAAAGGTCATCCCGAGTTTAAGGTAAACGTAAACCTTTCGGTCGTTCAGCTTTTGCAGACGGATATCGTGGATATCGTCAAAAAGACTATAGACGAAACGGGTGTCAATCCCAAAAACCTTACGCTTGAAGTTACGGAAAGTCTTGCGATCAACGATATGGAGCGCATGAAAAAGATACTTTCCCAGATCAAGACATTCGGTGTCAAGATCGCACTCGACGATTTCGGAACGGGATACAGTTCACTCAATCATATAAGAGAGATACCGTTTGATGTCATAAAGGTCGATCAGAGTTTCGTGCGCGACCTTGCCGATGATGCTTATTCACAGTCATTCATCAAGATGGTTGCGGAACTTGCGGAAACGATCGGCGTAAACATCTGCGTGGAAGGTATCGAGACAAAAGAACAGTTTGACGTCCTCGGTGGCATGAAAGTTAAGATGGTCCAGGGTTATTACTTTGACAGACCGATGCCGCAGGATGAGTTTGAAGCAAAATATGTTGTTTAGGAGGAATTATGGCAGACGGATTATTTTCGGGACTTGAATCATTCGGATTTTCGGGTCTTGGCGATGTGGATCTTTTCGCCGAAGAGAAAAAGAAACAGGAAGCGCCGCAAGAAGCTAAAGTTGAGAAGCCGGTAATAAGCGAAAAAGATTTCCTGCTTGACAAGACTGCCGAGTGCCCCGTATGTGACAGCAGGTTTAAATATCGCGCCGTTAAGGCTTCGGGCGCAAAACTTTTGGGAACCGACAACGACCTCCGCCCCAGACACGAAGGCATCGATGTTACCAAATACGATGTCATCATGTGTCCTATGTGCGGTTATACGGCTCTTTCGAGATATTTCCCGGGGATACTCAATCTCCAGAAGCAGAAAGTCCGTGAAAAGATAAGCATGAACTTTAAAACACGTCCCGGCGCTCCCGAAACATATACATATGACGAAGCGCTTGAAAATTACAAGATGGCACTTCTAAATGCGGTCGTAAAAGGGGCAAAAGCAAGCGAAAAGGCATACATCTGCCTTAAGATGTCGTGGCTGTATCGCGGAAAAGCCGAGGAGATAACCGAAGCGGATCCCGAATACAAGAACATAAAGGCAATGGAGACCGAGTGTACTCAAAATGCCTACAACGGATTCACATCGGCGGTTGCCTCGGAAGACTTTCCCATGTGCGGAATGGATGAATCCACCATCAATTATCTGATCGCAAATCTTGCCTTTATGACCGGTCATCTCGATGTATCATCCAAGATGATCTCCACGATCCTTGCATCTGCGGCGGCTTCACCCCGTATCAAGGATAAGACAAGAGATCTCAAGGAAGAGATAGTAAAACAGTTAAAGCACAAGTAAAAACGGATGTTATTGGAGGCAACGCGTTTTAATATCTTGTGAAAAATGACGATTGACACATCCGCCTTCCGGTCATACCATTTTGGTGTAAGATCTATATGACTGACGGATAAGTGGAATCGACCACATGAAGTATAGATTATCAATGCCGACCGTCTGGGCGCCGAAAGGCCTCAGTGCGTCGGCATTTTTTATCACATTTCACAGGAGGGATCATATGAAAACTTATGAACTTGGCAATCTGCTTAAGTCAAATGCCTATCCCGGAAGGGGTATCGTGATCGGAAGAAGCGATGACGGTAAGAATGCGGTGATCGCGTATTTCATCATGGGCAGAAGCGAGAATTCCAGAAACCGTATATTTGTCGAGGACGGAGAAGGTATCCGTACGCAGGCTTTTGATGAATCAAAAGTTTCGGATCCGAGTCTTATAATCTATGCACCGGTAAGAGTGTTCGGTTCACACACAATAGTTACGAACGGCGACCAGACAGATACCGTTTACGATGGTTTAAGGGCCGGCAAAAGTTTTGAAGCAGCTTTAAAAAGCCGCAAATATGAGCCCGACGATCCCAACTTCACACCCAGGATTTCGGGAATCCTTAATTTCGTTGACGATACTTTCGATTATGAGATGAGTATTTTAAAGAGCAATAACGGAGATCCCTCATGTTGCAACAGATATACCTTCTCATATGACAATCCCAAGATCGGCGAGGGCAGGTTCATTCATACCTATATGCATGACGACACTCCTCTTCCGAGTTTCGAAGGAGAGCCCGAGGTCATTAAGATAAGCGGAAACATCGATGAATTCACCGGATCGATCTGGGAAGATCTTAATTTTGACAATAAAGTTTCACTCTTTGTAAGATTTGTCGATCTTGAGACCGGCAAATGGGAACAGAGGATAGTAAACAAACACGCCAACTAACGACTTTAGGAGAAAGACATGAACGAAATACAACTTAAATACGGATGTAACCCCAATCAGAAGCCTTCAAGGATCTTTATGGAAGACGGAAGCGATCTTCCGGTCGAGGTACTTAACGGCCGTCCCGGATATATCAATTTCCTGGATGCATTTAACGGCTGGCAGCTTGTAAGCGAACTTAAAAAGGCAACAGGCCTTCCCGCCGCAACAAGTTTCAAGCACGTTTCACCCGCAGGCGCCGCTGTCGGTCTTCCGCTTGATGAGACACTTGCAAAGATATACTGGGTGGACGATCAGGGAGACCTTTCACCCCTTGCATGCGCTTACGCAAGGGCAAGAGGCGCGGACAGAATGTCTTCTTTCGGCGACTTTATAGCACTTTCCGACGAATGCGACGAAGATACCGCCAAGCTTATAAAACGTGAAGTTTCGGACGGTGTCATTGCTCCCGGTTATACGGAGAAAGCGCTTGAACTCTTAAAAGCCAAAAAGAACGGTAATTACAATGTCATAAAGATAGATCCTTCTTATGTGCCCGCTGCTATCGAAAGAAAACAGGTTTACGGCATCACTTTCGAACAGGGCAGAAACGAGCTTGACATAAACGGCGACCTTTTTGCAAACATCGTAACAGCCAACAAAGACATTCCCGAAAATGCGCTGATCGACCTTAAGATCGCGCTCATAACGCTTAAGTATACACAGTCAAACTCGGTATGCTACGTAAAGGGCGGACAGGCTATCGGTATCGGCGCGGGCCAGCAATCGCGTATCCACTGCACCCGTCTTGCCGGACAGAAGGCCGACAACTGGTATTTAAGACAGTGCCCGAAGGTTCTTAACCTTGATTTTGTCGACGGACTCGGAAGAGCCGACAGAGACAACACGATCGACGTCTACATCGGCGACGAATACGAAGACGTGTTAAAAGAAGGCGAGTGGCAGAAGCGTTTCAAGACAAAGCCCGAAGTATTCACAAGAGAAGAAAAGAAAGCATGGCTTGAAGGAAACAAAGATGTTACACTCGGATCGGACGCATTTTTCCCGTTCTCGGATAACATCGAGCGCGCCCGTAAGAGCGGTGTAAAATATATTGCACAGCCCGGCGGATCGGTAAGAGACGATCTTGTTATCGAATGTGCCGACAAATACAACATGGTAATGGCATTTACCGGCATCCGCCTGTTTCATCACTAAGGAATCAGCAAAACATTTAATTAACAGAATGGAGATATTATGACAGAATATAAACCCGTAAAAGAAGGAAAAGTCCGTGAGATCTATGATGTCGGCGATGCACTCATACTTGTGGCTACCGACAGGATAAGCTGTTTTGACGTAATACTTGACAATATCGTTACAAATAAGGGTACGGTGCTTACCCAGATGTCAAAGTTCTGGTTTGAACTTACCAAAGATATCATGCCCAACCACATGATTTCCACAGACGTTGAGGATATGCCCGAGTTTTTCAGAAACGACAAATTCAAAGGCAAGGCAATGCTTGTCAAAAAGCTTGATATGATACCCGTAGAATGTATCGTGCGCGGTTATATCACGGGATCGGGCTGGGCAAGTTACCAGAAGAACGGTACTGTCTGCGGTATAAAACTTCCCGAAGGACTTGTTGAATCCGACAAACTTCCCGAGCCTATTTATACACCTTCGACAAAGGCCGAGATAGGCGATCACGACGAGAACATTTCATTTGATGAGAGTATCGACCATCTTGAAAAATATTATCCCGGCAAGGGCAGAGAATATGCCGAAAAGATCAGGGATTACAGTATCGCGATCTACAAAAAATGTGCGGATTACGCACTTACCAAAGGTATCATAATCGCAGACACCAAGTTTGAGTTCGGTCTTGACAAGGAAGGAAACGTTGTTGTGGGCGATGAGATGCTGACTCCCGACAGTTCACGTTTCTGGCCTTTAAGCGAATATAAGCCCGGACAGAGCGAGCCTTCTTTTGACAAACAGTTTGCAAGAGACTGGTTAAAAGCAAACGAAGGGCACAACTGGAAACTCCCTCAGGATGTTGTTGATAAGACCATAGACAAATATTTAAGCTGTTATGAGATGCTCACCGGACATCCCTTAAAAGTATGAAAGACGGGTTAGAGGTAATAGCACGTATAAGAACCGATTTTGATGAAAAATTCGGTGTTCCCAGGCAGAGCGGACTGGTCGAAGAAGCCCCGGGGACAATAGTTTTTGAACCCAAATACAGAACCCCCGATGCCTTAAAAGGCATCGAGGGCTTTGAGTATTTATGGGTACTTTGGAGATTTGACGTGGATCTTCCCGATTCTTTTAACGCAACCGTCCGTCCGCCGATGCTGGGAGGCAATGAAACGATGGGAGTGTTTGCCACAAGGTCTCCGTTCAGACCGAACCGCATAGCTATGTCATCGGTAAAACTCATTGAAGTGCGTGACAGCGATGAGGGAAAAGTACTTATGGTAAGCGGTGTCGATATGCGCGACAATACCGCGGTTTATGACATAAAACCGTATCTTGCGTATACAGATTCACATCCCGGGGCCCGCGGAGGTTTCACGGAAAATGTTACAAGAAAGAGATTAAGTGTTATAATAGACGATGCGGCTGCAAGCATCATACCCGCAGATAAAAGAAGCGAACTTATAAAAGTGCTTGAGATGGACCCGCGGCCGAGATATATCGATGATCCCGAAAGGGAGTACGGGATCTCGTTTGCAGGTTTTAACATAAAATTCAATGTATCCGACGGGATACTGACCGTTAAGGAGGTTATGAAGTGATAACACAATCCACCATCACCGATGCCCAGATCCAAAGGGCCAAGGAAATATCGGACAACATTTTAAACTATTACAACAGCAAGGTTGTGGGACAGCCCTTTTTGGGAGCGGCGATCCTGGTAGCGATGATGAACAACGGACACATCCTGCTTGAATCCGTACCCGGTCTTGCCAAGACGACCGCAGCCAAGGTAATGACGGATGCCGTTCACGGTTCTTTTTCCAGAATCCAGTGTACGCCCGACCTTATCCCCAGTGATATCGTGGGAACACAGATATTCAATATGGCCACAAATACGTTTGAGACCAAGATCGGTCCCGTATTTGCCAACTTTGTGCTGCTTGACGAGATCAACCGTTCATCGGCCAAGACTCAGAGTGCGATGCTTGAAGCCATGCAGGAGCATGAAGTAGCCATAGGCGGACAGATCTTTAAGATGCCCGAAGTTTTTGTTGTTATCGCAACTCAGAACCCCATAGAGCAGGAAGGTACCTATCCTCTTGCCGAGGCACAGATGGACCGTTTCATGTTAAAGGTCGAACTCACATATCCCAATGCCGAAGCTGAGACAGAGATACTTAACAGGATAGAAGCGGACGTATTTTCGGAGAGAAAGAACGTTTGCGATCTTGACGACATCATTTTCCTGCAGGAGATGTCCAAAAAGGTTTATATCGACCCTGCCGTAAAGCGTTATATCGTTGACATCGTACAGGCAACACGTAATACAAGACAGCTCATACATCCCAATCTTTCTCAGTACGTTACGATGGGAGCAAGCTCGCGTGCGGCGATCACATTTATGGAAGTATCCAAATCGGTTGCGCTCCTTAACGGACGCAATTACGTTACTCCGGATGATGTGCGTACCATGAGATATGAAGTTTTAAGACACAGAGTACTTCTTAACTTCGCCGCAGTTGCGGACGGAGTCCAGGAAGAAACGATCATCGACGCCATTATAGGAGCTGTCAGGACACCATGAGATTAAAGTTCATTTCAAGGATCAGGGCGAACGTTTCCAACCGTCAGGCGCTTCATTCCAAGCGTGCGACCGCCAACGTACTCGACGGTTCATACAAATCGGTCTTTAAAGGGCGCAGTATGAACTTTGATGAGTTAAGAGAGTATGTTCCCGGGGACGACATCAAGGACGTTGACTGGAAGGCATCCGCAAGAAACCGTAAGCTCTTTATAAGAGAATATGTTGCCGAGAAAAAGCACAACCTCATGCTTGTGCTTGATACGAATGCCCGGATGCTTGCCGATTCCAAGGGACTTGACGAAAAGCGCGACCTTGCCATCATGAGCGCCGGTACAATGGCTTATTTTGTCGAAAAGCACGGTGATTTCGTGGGAGCCACGTATGCAACGGCCACTTCGATAGATCATTTTCCTTTAAAGACGGGACTTGACAATATCGAGCTGATACTTGAAAGCTATTTCAGGGAAGTGACTGAGGACAATCACTCGGACCTTAACGCAACGCTTGATTTTATCGTCAAAAACGTAAGACGCCGCATGATCCTGTTAGTCGTTACGGATCTTGAAGGAGCCCTTAAGATCTCTCCCCAGAACATAAAGCGTCTGCTGGTTGCCCACGACATAATACTCATAAACATTAGCGATGCGGAATTCGCATACGACAATATGTACTTAATGGGCGGTGAATCATATATGCCCGAATTTTTTGCGGTCGACAAAAAGGTTCGCGAAAGAGCCGCGGCCAACAGGCTTTCCGCCATGCAGAGTTTAACATATAAAATGAAGCAGTACGGCATTCTTTTTACATCGATAGATTCGCTTGATGAGATAGAAAGAAAACTGTTGGCACTCCTTGACCGCAACAAACACGAAAATTCTTGATGAGGAAATAACTGTGGAATCATCGGTTAAATTAAACGGAATATTTATGTACTCGACACTCCCCATCTGGCTGGCGGCTTTGGCGCTGATAACGCTGGGCGTGATCATACTTGTAAGCATCTTCTCCAAGAAGGGTGAGCCCGTTCAGAGAAGAGTTGCCGCTGTACGCCCCAGAGTGCCCATAGGCACTGACAGGATGCGGGTTAAGTCGCGATACCTCGGTCTTTTAAAAGATCTTGAATACAGATTAAGGGAGGGCGGGATAGAGTTTCGCCCCGCTTATCAGGAACTCAGTAAGATCTTAAGAGATTTTGTCAAGGAGATCGGCGGGCTTGATATCACCAGATGCACATTAAGCCAGATCAGGGAAAAGAACATACCCGTTCTCACGAGACTTATCGAAACGTTCTACGAACCGGAATTTGCGGTCGAAACGGACGATGATGTATTTGAAGCGCTTGAAAATGTTGTGAAGGTTATAGAAGGATGGAATTAAAGTACGGGATAATCGTATATCTTGGAATTGTCGTTGTCCTCATAATAGCCGTGCTGTATTTTACGGTAGGCCGTAAGCCCCGAAAATACGACAGGGGTGTTAAGCTTGCGGGCACATATCTTCTTGATAACGACAGTTTCTATGTACGTCAAAAGAAAATATATAAGCTTTTATGTCTGGGATTGGCCGCCTCGGTCGTATTTACGCTCGTTTCGGCATGTATACTGGCTGCAAGGCCGTATTACAGGCAAAAGATCACCGAGGAAAAATACTGCAGAGATATAATACTGTGCCTTGACGTATCGACATCGGTAGATGAACTTAATGCCCGTATCATCGGAAAACTTAAGGATACGGTCATGAATCTGTCGGGCGAGAGGTTCGGTATAGTGATATTTAACACTTCTCCCGTGGTACTTTCTCCGCTCACAAGCGACCATGAGTATACGCTCAATGCCCTTGACATGATACAAAAGGCGCTTGAGAACAGAATAAAGTCATATGACTGGTTCAGTTATTACAGTTACAGCGATGAAGATTATTATCTTGAAAGATATATAAGTGACGGAACGCTCGTCGGCAACGAACTCAGGGGAAGTTCCCTTATAGGAGACGGGCTGGCGGCCACGGTCAGAAATTTCCCCGATAACGAGGGTGATGAAGAGAGAACAAAGATAGTCATTCTTACGACCGATAACGATCCTTACGGCCAGGAACTTGTGGATATCCAGGAAGCGGCACGCATATGCAAAGAACACGGCATAATAGTGTACGGTATCGGTACCAAGGAAATGACGAATTATAATCTTATCCGTATGAAAGATGCGGTGGAATCCACGGGAGGAGCGTTCTTCCTTGAAGAAACATCGGGAACATACGATAAGATTGTGGAACTTATCGAAGGACACAGTGAGAATCTTGTAAAGGGAGATACATATTATATCGATCACGATCTTCCCAAAAAGGCGTTTATAAGGGTCCTTATAGGATTTGCGGCAATGACGCTTTTTGCAAGATTATTAAGGAAATAAAACGGTATGGGACATATAATGATCAATCCTATCATTCCCATCCCCGTCATGGCGGTCATCTGCGTGGGACTCATATGTTTAAAGCGCAGAGGTACGATCCCGTTCATAAGACAGATCATAGCGGTAATCCTTCTTTTTATGATCAATCTTCGTATCATGACAGGCGGACATGAGATCACGGTAGGAGTGCAAAAATTAAATCTTAAGGTAGTATTTGTGGTGGACAGCACGTTAAGTATGTTAGCCGAAGACTACAACGGTGTGGAACAGCGTCTCGAGGGAGTGCGCCGGGATGCCGAGCATATCGTGGATGCGTTCACGGGTGCCGATTTTGCGGTCATCACCTTTAACAACGATGCCAATGTGATCACACCTTTTACGGACAACTCCAATCACGTAGTAAACGTGATAAATGCAATAACGCCCGTCAATGAACTTTATGCGCGGGGAACGTCGTTAAACGTATCACACGATCTTTTAAAGGATGTTCTTAGCAGTGCCTACAACAAAGAAAACGGTGATATCGTTGTTTTCTACATAAGTGACGGTGAGATCACGGATGATTCCAAACTGGTTTCTTTTTCCGACATGTCAAGGTATATAAGCGGCGGAGCGGTGATGGGTTACGGTACCACAAACGGCGGTGTCATGAATGTGCCCGATTACGACGGAAACCTGCAGCCCATAATGGACTATTCGGAATATCCTTCGAAACCTGCGGTATCCAAACTTAACGAAGGTACACTTAACTCGATCGCCAAGGACTTAAATATCTCATACATCCATATGACCGCACAGTCCAAGATCGATCCGGTC
>CACYCC010000167.1 GCA_902772805.1 uncultured Lachnospiraceae bacterium
ATCTTCTTAGCTTCTGCTTCGTCCCATGTAGCTGTCTGCTGAACAACCTTGTTCATGGTTCCTGCTGCGAACTGAGCGTCAAGAGCGCCTGTACGTCCGATCTGAGCGTCAGAACCCATAGCACCCTGGATATGGATTACATTGTAGGTGTCAAGCTTCTGGTCAAGTAACCAGTTAACTGCGGTTTCGCCTTCTTTTGCCATATCGGATACAACTGCTGCCTCGTAAAGGCTTTCGTCAACATCGATCATACGGTCAAAGAGATAAACCTTGATACCTGCTTCTTTTGCTTTCTTAAGAACTTCGTCCCATCCTGTTGTCTCTGCTGCAGAGATAAGAAGATAGTCAACGCCTTCTGTGATGAAGCCCTGAGCTGCCTGAAGCTGCTCATCGTTCTTTAAGCTGTAAGCTGTCTTTAATTCGTAACCGTTTTCTGCTGAGAATACTTTCTCCATGTCCTTTACGTTTGCTTCACGGTAACCGGACTCTGAAGGAGGGTTGTTAACAACACCAACCTTAATTGTTCCGCCCGACTTTCCGCCGCCGCATGCTGAAAGCACAACCGATAAAACAAGTACTCCCGCCAATAACACTGCTTTAAACTTCTTCATTACGTCTTTTCCTCCTTTTTTAGCTGGGCCACAATCGGCCGTCTGGATATATGGTATCTTATTTGGAAAAAAGGGTAAATCGAGGTTTGTTTTGAGATGGTTAAAAATCATTCCGTGTTATCGGCGGGAGTATCTATTCGGTTAAAAATCTTTTCAAAGCGGTTAAAAATTATTTTATTCCATGCATTTTGGGGTTAAATTTCTTATATTTCAATGCTGCGATCTGTACTCCGAGGGAGTCATTCCCACGTTCTTTTTAAAGATATAACTGAAGTAGTGGGAGTCGTTGTAGCCGACCTCTCTTGCGATCTGCGAGCCCTTGGTATCTGTGGTACGCAAAAGTTCCTTGGCCTTGTTAAGCCTTAAATATATGAGATATTCGGTAAAGGTCTGACCTGTCTGCTGAGAGAATACGGTTGAAAAACGACTGTTACTCATACCGACTTCCCTTGCAACGTCCTGCAGCATAAGATTGGGATTGTTGAAATTTTGGGACATATAAAGCTTTGCATCGCTTATGACCGAAGGCGTCTTTTCATCTGCCGCCTCTCCCATTTCGCGGACACCCAGTATTATCGCCTGTTCATCGGTACGCTCAACCAAAAGGTGTCTTATGTGCCTAGCTGCTTTAAAAGAGTTGATTATCATCTCGGGCTTATCGACGATATCGCCTATACCGACTCTTATCTCGTTACAGTCAAGTCTTTCAAGTTCACGCACCAAAGATGTGGCAAAAGCATATGCTCTTTCTTCGGTCTCTTCGGCGGTTCCACCCGTTACCAGCATCCTGGTGCCGACTCTTCCGGGGGATACCTGTACGATGCCGTCACTGCTCTCCGCAAGTGTCGCGGCAACCTGCTGTCCCGTGGCAACGGGCGAAAAAGCAGCGTCAATGACCGCATAATTATCAGCGGGCACCGGACATCCCATCTGCCTTAACTGTTCAAGTACGTTTACGGCGTCTTCCTCGGCCGCCTCGTCGGAAAATAGCGAGCCCACAAGTTTTTCCTTGACGAACTTACCGCCGTTTTCCATTCTTGCCCTCAAACTCGCGGCATGCTCAAAAGACTTGCGTTCGGCCTCTATCTGAGCGCTCACTTTATCGAGCACCTCTTTAAGATCTACGGCGTTTATGGGCTTTAACAGATATTCACGGACACCTAACTGAATGCACTGGCGCGCATATTCAAATTCATCGTATCCGCTGAGTACGATTATGCCTATCCACGGCATCTGTGCACGAAGCGTCCTGCAAAGCTCTATTCCGTCCATAAAAGGCATCTTGATATCGGTTATTACTATATCCGGGTTTGTGTCACGGATGATCGGAAGCGCCATCTCACCGTCGGGTGCCTCCCCCACCAGAACATAAGGAGTCTCATCCCAGGGGAAAGATTCCCTGATACCTTCCCTGACCACTATCTCATCGTCAGCCAGAAATACTTTCATTTTCGCCTAACTCCTCTCTCGTCCTGATGGGCACCTTAAAGCTTACCACAGTACCCGCATCGCTGCTTTCTATATTAAGTCCCTCAGGCATGTTGTAATAAAGCCTGATACGCAAGTTTACGTTCACAAGTCCGAAACCGCCGTTTCCTTCGCTTACGGTGGCACGGCCTTTTTTCATTCTTTCCTTAAGTTCCCTTAACTGCTCGGGCGTCATGCCGCCTCCGGTATCTCGTACGCTGAATACAAGATAATCTTCTTCAAGTCTTCCCGAAACCGTTATCTTACCGCCGCCTCTTCGTATCTTGATGCCGTGATAAAGGGCATTTTCAACAAGCGGCTGTAATAAAAGCTTAAGCATCAGATAATTGCCGATCTCATCGGGAATGTCGATCTCATAAGACATGATGTCACGGTAACGGGTCTGCTGTATCTTAAGATATCCTTCGATATGTTTCTTTTCCTGGCTTATCGGTATCCAGTCGGCACCCGACGAAAGGCTTATGCGGAAAAAATCGCTTAATGCACTTGTAAGCTGTATTACCTCATCCTTTTCCCCGGCCTCTGCCTTCCACACTATCGCATCAAGCGTATTATAAAGAAAATGCGGGTTGATCTGCGCCTGAAGCGTCCTGAGCTCAGCTTTACGAAGGTTTCGCGCGTCGACGTTACTCTTTTCCATCATGGCCTTTAAGCGGTCAGCCATCGTGTTTACCTGAAGCGTAAGATTACGAAGTTCCGTTACGTCCGTATCTTCTACCCGGTCATCGAGTGAACCCTCGGCTATCCTTTCCGCAGCCTCTTCAAGTCTTTCTATAGGCTCTCTTACGGAATGGGCGGTCGCTTTAACGGAGCTGTTTCTAAACCACAGGGCAATGATGACTATCAATACTTCGGCACCCGCCGTAAAGAGTATTACAAGCCGTAAGCTTAAGCTCATGCGGGCGGTTGAATTGATCTCCTGGGCGATGTAATCGTTTAACATACTGTCTACAAGAGTTGCGACATCCCTGACTTCGCCGAGAACTTTTTCGTTTTCGACAACCGGCACTTCGGCATTTATATTATCGCGGATGGTATCCACATAGTTTTCAAGCGTCTGCATGGTGCGGCTTGCCACTATAAGAGAAAGCCTGTTTTCCTCGCCCGTCTGATCGGTGATCTTTTCGATCGTAGACTCTACTGTATGTATCTTTTCGTATATCCGGCTTTCCGGAAAAGACTCACGTCCGCTTATGATGTTCCATGCACTTCCCGGGATCACTTCGACAACTTCGTTCTTGAGGCTTGCTATCGTTTCCATCCTGACTATGGAACTGTGATATTTGTATGCATAAAAAAGCATCAAAATAAGACTGATAATGATCGGGATAACCAACATCAGCACCAGTCTGTGACTTAGCTTGCTTATCTGTCCGAGTATGCTTTTTTCGCGTTTTATCTTTATCATATTATCTTTGGTTTAATCTGCTGCCGTTGATCCCGGTATCCCCCGGCACAATTTCTAATATCCCCTCGGTGCGAGATCGTTTAAATCCATTTCATCAGAAAATACCTGTTCTTCGGGATGTATGAGCGGATCGACGGTCTCGCCGCCTTTTAATTTAAGGGCCGTCTCCATGAGCGCTTTGCCAAGTTTTGGTGTACATTCGACCACGCAGTTTATCTTTCCTTCCATCAGCACGTTGATCGCTTCCTGACCGCCGTCAATGGATATGATAATTATATCCTTTCCGGGCGTGATCCCTGCTTTTTCGATCACGGGAAGAGCTCCCAAAGTCATCTCATCGTTATGGCTGAACACAACATCGATGTCGTCACCGTATGTTTCCAAAAGATATTTCATGCATTCAGCACCGCGGCTTTTTAAAAAGTCGCCGTCAATGCTCTCAAGCACGGTCATTCTGGGATCGTTTGCTATCGTATCGTAAAATCCCGCCTGACGCTGTCTCATGGGAGTTGAATTGATGGTGCCCGATATTTCCACTATGTTGACATGGTCGAGTTCTAAACTGTCGGCTTTACGAATAAGATACTCCGCCGCCATGACACCTTCTTTGTAAAAGTCGGCACCGATAAGGCATGTCGTAAGGCCTTCTTTTTGCGTATTGATGTCACGGTCCACCAGTATCACCGGGATCCCCGCGTCGGCGGCTTCCTGTAAAACATTGTCCCAGCCTTCTTCGACGATTGGCGAAAAAGCGATAACGTCGACCTTGTATGCGATGAACCGCCTTATCGCTGCGATCTGGTTTTCCTGTTTCTGATTGGCGTTTTCAAGCATTAAGCTGACACCGTAATTGTCGGCCTGCTCCTCAATATCGCGGGTGTTTCCGATACGCCATGCGCTCTCCGATCCGATCTGGCTGAAACCCAGTAAGAGCCTCGGCTCATTGGGGTTTTCTTCTTTTTTGCCGCAGCCCACAGAAAAACAGATCAACAGCGCCAAAGATAGGATCAGCGCTGCTAATCTGCCTGTTTTTGATCTTTTAAGGGACTTTGCCCCTGATATATTTCCTGTTATCTTATTTCCCATATCCCGTAACTTCCCGTTCTCTTTACTCATTCCCTCTGCCGGCCTTGCACATTTGGGGCTGCCGGCCGGGTCAGCTGTTACATATTGCTTACCAGCTCTGCTGCCGCTTTGGGAGGCATGGGACGTCCCCATACATAACCCTGGATGTAATCGCATCCGTTTTCTTTGAGCGTTTCTACCTGATCGTCCGATTCAACGCCTTCCGAAACGACCTGCATGTTAAGTACATGCCCGATCGAAATGATGGAAGCAATGTACTGCTTGGAAGAGTCGTTTGTGTTCATGACATCGATAAAAGATTTGTCGATCTTAAGTATATCCGCAGGAAGCTTGTTTAAGTAGCTTAACGACGAATAACCCGTTCCGAAATCGTCGATCGCAAGCCTTATTCCGAGTTCTTTGACGGCGTTAAGAATTGAAAGCGACTTCTCGCCCGAATCTATCATTATGGATTCGGTGATCTCTATTTCGAGATTGTTGGCCGGAAGACCGCTGATATTTAACAGTTCCTTGAGTTCATCCAGGAAATTGTTCCTCATCAGGTGCTTAACGGAAACATTGACGCTAAGTATAAGGTCTTTGCCGCTCTTTTTGATAAGGTCCGCAACAAAACCGGCAGCTTCCCTGAACACGTATTTATCTATACGGTCGATGATACCTATCTTTTCGGCTATCGGCACGAAATCAACAGGGCTAATGGTTGCTCCCTCATTGTCCTTGATCCTTGCAAGTGCTTCAAATCCGCGAAGCTTATGATCAAGTCCGAACTGCGGCTGCAGGTAAAAGAAAACAGAATCGTTTTCCAACGCCGTTCTTAACTTCCGCTCGATCTCAAGAGCATGCTCGGTATCGATAAGTTCCGGAGTGAAATGGAGGATATGATTTGTACCTCCCGATCGCTTTACCTCATGCATAGCCGCATCGGCATCCGAGAAAAGCGATCCTACATTGTCCGCGTCATCGGGATACTCCGAATAGCCGAAGCATGCGGTCACAAAATAATCGCATTCATCTATCACTATCTTCTTTTCAAGTTCTTTTCTGTAGGCATCTATCGTATTGCGGATATCGTCTTCGCTCTCGTATCCTCTTATGATGATCGCAAATTCATCTCCGCCGAGATGGGTAACAAAATCAACCGTTCCGGTCTTCCACGATTCGGCAAGATTACGCCAGCGTTCCGCTATGGTTATCAATACATCGTCGCCCACATCATGGCCCATTGTGTCGTTAATGCTCTTAAAGTTGTTAAAGTCAACCGATACAAGGGCAAATTTAACACTCTTGTTGATCAATGTCTGCATAAGTTCCGTACATGCAAAGCGGTTCGGAAGACCCGTCAGCTTATCCGTGATCGCCTGATCGCGAAGACGTTTCTGATATCTTGATAACCTCTCATTGTTCATATGAATGAGGATTATCGCCACAAGTGCCACCGTATTGGAAAAAACACCCGAAAGTGCCGTAGCATTATGAACGAAAAAGAATTTATGCAACAGATACGGGAATGAACCAATAAGTATCGAAAGTGCTGTATAAAAGCCGAGCTTTTTGTAAAAAACGACAAGATAAATAAAACAGATATTGCCAAGTGATGAAAAAACACCCGCAAAAGTCTGAATGGGGATATGCATACCCATAAAATCTATTCCGGGAGGCGGTCCTTCAAAAGGGCCCGCCGAAGCCATTGCCACCTTCGTAAGCGCAATATTTGCGCCAACATAAAGCAGCAGCAAGACCACAAACATAAATTTCGGTGATTCCTTGTGAGTGGACAGTTGTTTAAATGTACTTTCCTGACCACCGCCCATGCTGATCTTTTCTTTTGTCATAAAAACCCTTTC
>CACYCC010000168.1 GCA_902772805.1 uncultured Lachnospiraceae bacterium
ATGCTACTTAACCGATATTGCACTTTTGAGTCAACGACAATTTTCCGTTTCAGGTCAATACCCTTGTTTTACACGGTCAAATTCCCGTATTTAAGCCATGTAGCACACAGTGCGGAAATAATCCGCGTTGACCGTAAGCGTGCCACGCAGAAACTTGCCTTAAGTTGTGATATACTTATTAAGTTAAAAGTAACGGGCAATAGACGATCCTAGCCTATGGGAAAGATCGGCTGAAGCGAAAAGATCAGCAGAAGCGAAAAGATCGGCAGAAGCGAAAAGATATTTGCGAGGTGAATAAGTCATGTTTACATGCGATTACAAGAAGCTCACATTGTCATTTAATGAATTTCATAATATTGAAGGCAGGGATATGCCGGAATACGGAGAATTTTGTCTTCTTGAATTAAAAGACGGACGCTATACCGCCGGTGAATGGCTGCCTGACAACTACGGGAAGAACGATCACGTCTCCGGGAAATTCTGCCGAGGAACGGCGGATACGGTTTCCCTTGATGAAATAGCGAAATGGCATTCACTTAAACGTTACGATCTTTCCGCATGCCTCGAAGATGAGGAAATTGGATATATAAATCTCGGACATTGCGATGAAGATACGTATTCCGTCAGGTTTAAGAACTTTAAGTCACTTAAAGACAAAAAATACCCGAAGAGCGAGCAATACTGCCTTCTTATAATGATGGACGGAGGACTGGCAAGCGGAAGATGGGATAAGATACCCGGAAAAGGAGGATTGTTTATCTACGCCTCCGCATTGGCCTCTTACAGTATGGATAAGGTGTGGGCCTGGACGCCTTTGAGTGACGATGATGTTTTTGTTTCGGAACAGGAATCGGAAAAAGAAATAAGACAGGAGAGGAAACTGAACCAAAATCCTTCGATTGATCCCGTCAGATTTAAATACGGAACGGATATCGCCGTTTACTACGAAAAAGCACTTAAAAAGCTTCTTAAAAAGTACCCTAAAGCCACCTTAGCTCAGATGAAAAAGGTAACGCCATGGGAGATAGTGCCGTATCACGGGCAATATGTTTTCGGATGTGTAAACAGATTTTTCCCCGGTTCACCCACGGTCGAAGAATGGACGGAAGGCTCTACCGCCGATGAGTTTATCGATTTTTTGTGTAAATATGTGGAAGAGCCGGTAAAGAACTACGATCCCGACAAGATGTTTAAGTTTGGCATGGACATAAAGGTATATCTGGACCGGGCATACGAAAATGTCAAAAAAGAATATCGCTGGCTTAACAAAAAGATACTTGCGGATGCTCCGAGCTATGCTATCCGACAGGTAAACGGAGACTGGGAATTTGTAAAAAGGTACAAGGGCAACAGGAAATATTATGTATGTAACGACAGATCCGCAGAAAGCTTTATAGAAAGTGTTGAGTGCGATTACCGTAATGCCGCACTCAGGGCGAATCCCGTAGTGGCTGTATATGCGGTTCCGTTCGGCCGCGTTGAGATCAACGGATGGTATCTGGAACGATATGAATTTTCAAAACTTAAGACAGGCGACTACAGAGTGGACGTACAGGCAGGAGACAGAGTGACCGGTGGCAGCAGAACGTTCTTTATTACACCTCACTGTTTTGAGGCAAAGACCTATGAGGAGTTTCTGGACCGTTATCTAAAGATCGTGCCGCCTTCGTTTGGCATGGACAAGGAAGACCTTCTTCCCAACGAAGACTTAAAAGCCTTTCTGGGATACTGATTATTATTCCGCCGGAATACTGAATTTTATTCAAATTTAATGTTTTCTTTTCAGAGAATATGATAAAATATCTCTCGTGTGTGATGTGTCCCAAGGGGATGCTTACACAGGTTTTTATTAACGCCGCTTGATCCCAAGGGGAGTAAGCGGAGGCATAAAAAGGGAATTTGTTATGAGGATAGCTGTAATAATATGCGGTCTGGTTTTTGATTCGCAAAAAGCGTTCATGAAAGGTATCGAGAGAAAGGTCAGAGATCTCAAAGATATCTGTTCGGTCTTTTGTTGTCATGGCAATGTCATCGGCGACAGTCTGTTTGCCACAGGCGAACACATGATATTCAACCTTCCGGATTTTTCCAAGATTGACGGCGTGATCTTTGTAAAGAACACTTTTTTTAATGAAGAAGCGGAAAATCGTCTTATCAATGAAATATCGCTCCACAATCTTCCGTGCGTATGTATCGACAGATACGATCCGAGGTTTGTAAACGTTACTTCCGATGAGGAAGGTTCTTTATATGCGATCACCGATCATATGATAAAAGAACACGATTGCAAAAAGATCTACCTTGCCCTCGGTCACAAGAACGTTACAGACACAAGATTAAGGGAAAGCGGTGTCATGAGAGCCGTTGCGGAAAACGGTCTTGAGATAAGCGATAAACACAAGTATTACGGCAATTTTGAGTACAGAAGCGGTGTATCGGCCGCTGAATACTTCCTGGGACTTGATGAGCCGATGGCTGACTGCGTTATATGCGGTAACGACCAGATGGCAGTCGGTGTCACAACGGCACTCAGAAAAGCGGGATACAAGGTTCCTCAGGATGTGAAGGTTACCGGTGTAGACTATGACTTTGTCTCACGTGTTCTTTCGCCATCACTTACAACGGTTAAGAGGCAGCAGTATCAGAAGGCTTTAAGAGCCGTTGATATCATTCATAATTATTCGGATTACAAAGCGGGAGACAATATCATGCTTCCCGTAACACTTAATATAGGCGAGACCTGCGGGTGCGTTACCAAACCGGAAAAGCACAACGATGTTGCCGAGGCGCTCGCGATAGACAGATACGAGCAGTCGGAGCTTATCCAGATGGTCAAGATGATGACGGCAAACTTCATGTCGGCGACCGATTTTGATACGCTTCTTAACAGTATGTGCCGTTATGCCTATCACATGAAACCAAGAGAACTGTATCTTTGCCTTAATATAAGGTCGGAGACGAAATTCAGTTATTCGGATTTTACCGAAAAACTGCTTTCTTCCAATGAAGATTCGGACTATACGGCAACCGTCAACAACGTAATAAGCTGTATAAACGGAAAACCGGCAGAGACAACGGCTTCTTTTGACATATCGGACTTATTCCCGCCGGTGGCACAGGGCGGAAGGGAAGGAGTTACATATTATTTCTTCCCCATACATTATTTAAACAGGAATTTCGGCTATGCCATAATCGGGGAGTCCGGGGATCTTGTCAGAAACGACTTTTTCCCCAACTGGACCAATATATGCAGCAACGCGTTTGAAAACATCCGCAAGTTAAAGCTTATGAGCGAGATGATCAAAACGCTCGACAAGATGTGGATATACGATACGCTTACCGGGATCTACAACAGGGCGGGATTTTTCAAACTTTCCGATACGATCGTCGAAAAATGCATCCGTACGGGAGAGCCGGTCTGCGTGATATTCTTAGACGTGGACGGCCTTAAGATCGTAAATGACACTTACGGCCACGACGAAGGCGACAATCTGATCCGTGAGATGGGTAATGTCATGAAGAACGTCAAAAAGCACGGCGAACTTCTGATGCGTTACGGCGGTGATGAGTTTGTGCTGATGGCGTCGGGTTACGACCAGAGTGCTGCCGACGAATGCATCAATGCGATCGAGCGGGAGATGAACCTGGTCAACGATTCGGGCGCACATCCATTCAGCCTCGAGGCGTCGATCGGTTACTGTATCACGACTCTTACCGACAAAGAACAGCTTAACTCCATAATCGAGCAGGCTGACAGAGAGATGTACAAGAAAAAGTACGTCAAAAAAGCTCTAAAAATAAAGAATAAGACATAAAAAGAAATCGAAAGGTTATGCAATGAAACGCTATTTTAAGTACATCAAGCCCTATATGCTTTCATTCATACTCGGTCCCATTCTGATGATCGTTGAGATACTGGGTGAGATCGTTCTTCCTAAGCTGATGTCTCTTATCATCAACAAGGGAATAGTTGAACACAATGTAGGGTACATTTCCGCTATGGGCGGAGCAATGATAGGAATAGCCTTCTTAATGATGATAGGAGGCGTGGGCGGAGCTTACTTCGGAGCAAAAGCAAGCATAAACTTTGCCGCAGATCTTAGGAAAGACACGTTCAAAAGTGTTCAGACCTTCAGTTTTTCCAACATCGACAGTTTCAGTACAGGATCGCTGGTAACACGTCTTACCAACGATATCACGCAGGTACAGAACTTTGTGAACATGAGCCTTCGAATGATGCTTCGTGCTCCCGGAATGCTGATCGGTGCGGTCATCATGGCATTTGTGATGAATGCGCGGCTCGCTGTCATAGTGTTGATAGTCGTTCCGATAATCCTGGTATTGATAGTGATCGTGATCAGCCTTGCGTTCCCGCGTTTCCAGGCTTTGCAGGAAAAAATGGATAAACTCAATTCCGCGATCAGAGAAGCACTTACAAACGTAAGAGTCATCAAGTCGTTCGTGCGTGATGATTTCGAAAAGACCAAGTTTGAAACGGCAAACTCGGACCTCAAAGCAAGTTCCATGAAAGCTTTTAAGGTAATGATCACCACAGGACCTTTGATGGGTCTTATGATGAACATTACGACTCTTGCGGTCGTATGGTACGGCGGAAAGCAGATACTGGTCGGCGATATGCCGGTCGGAGATCTGACCGCATTTACAAGTTATGTGGCGCAGATACTCATCTCACTCGTGATGTCTTCGTTTGTAATACTTCAGAGTTCGCGTGCCATCGCATCGGCCAAGCGTATCAATGAAGTTCTGGACTGTAAGAGTGATATTAATGACGAGAAAGCCGCTTATCCCGACAAAAAGGTCGAAAACGGCTCCGTAGAGTTTAAGAATGTTTCGTTCAGATATTACAAGGAAAGTTCAGATCCGGTGCTCGATCATGTCTCATTCAAGATAGAAAGCGGAGAGACGGTAGGTATCATCGGTTCTACGGGATCGGGCAAGACAACGCTTGTATCCTTTATCCCTCGTCTTTACGATGTCGATGAAGGCGAAGTTCTCGTTGACGGTATCGATGTTAAAGACTATTCACTCAAGAACTTAAGAGACGGTGTGTCGATGGTCCTTCAAAAGAACGTTCTATTCTCGGGTTCGATCGAAGAAAACCTGAAATGGGGCAAAGAAGACGCAACGATGGAAGAGATAAGAAGCGTTGCAGACATGGCGCAGGCGGACGGATTTGTAACCGGATTTGCGGAAGGTTACGATACGGACCTCGGTCAGGGCGGTGTAAACGTATCGGGCGGTCAGAAACAAAGACTCTGTATTGCCCGCGCAATGCTCAAAAAACCCAAGATCTTAATACTCGACGATTCAACGAGTGCGGTTGATACCGCAACGGAGGCAAAGATAAGGGAAAGCCTTAAGTCATACTGCCCCGACACCACAAAGATCATAATAGCTCAGCGTATTTCCTCGGTCATCGAAGCAGACAAGATCGTTGTGATAGATGACGGAAGGGTTGTCGGCATGGGAACACATGACGAGCTTATCAAGGACTGCGAGGCATACAAGGAAATCTATTACTCGCAGATGGATAAGGAGGTGAGTGCGTAATGAATGAAGCAACATTCGCCCGCCTCGATGAGAAATACAGGAAAAGACGTGAGGCATATATAAAATCCATGGAGGATCCCGCCAAAGCCGCTCAGATGGGTGAGGGCCGCAGAAGAGGTCCGGGTTCCGGTGTAGGCATGGGAAAACCTAAGAATGCCGGTAAGAGCATCAGGCGACTCTTCGGATATATGAAGAAAGACATACCGCTTATCGTGATAGTGGGAATACTGGTGCTCGTAAGTTCATTTGCTTCTTTGGCAGGTTCATATGTATTAAGACCGGTTATCAACGGTCTCATGGTCTCAATGGGAATATACAAAAAAGGAGAAGTGCAGGCTCTTTCCTTATTTGTGGGAATCGAGCTGATGGCTGCTATTTTCCTTACAAGTGTGTTGGCTCAGTACATTTATCAGCGTATCATGCTCGGCGTATCGCAAAGAGCGCTTCTTAAGTTAAGAAACGAGCTGTTTGAAAAGATCAGCAAGCTTCCGCTTAAGTTTTACGATTCAAACGATACCGGCGATATCATGAGCCGTTTCACCAACGATGTCGATTCTATCGGCAACATGTTAAACAATACGATCGTATCCATCATTTCCGGTGTGATCTCCTTGGTCGGAACGATCTCTTTGATGTTATATACGAATATCTGGCTTACGCTTGTGACCGTTTTCTTTTCACCTGTCATCATACTTGCCGCCAAGGCAGTAGGAACCAGATCGAGAAAATATTACAAGCAGCAGCAGGCGGCACTCGGATCGCTCAACGGTTACGTTGAAGAGACCATAAGCGGACAGAAGATAGTCAAAGTGTTCAATCACGAAGAAGCTACGATCGACGAATTTGATTATCTTAATACCGACCTCAGAAACAAACAGCTCTTTGCTCAGTTCTTCGGCGGTATCATGTGGCCCGTAACGGGTAACTTAAGCCAGGTTTCATATGCGCTTACTGCTACGATTGGCGGTATTCTGTGCGTATTGAGAGGATTTGACGTCGGCGGTCTTACCACCTTCGTAAACTACTCGCGTCAGTTCTCGCGCCCCATCAATGAGCTTTCGATGCAGGTTAACGAGATATTCTCGGCTCTTGCGGGTGCCGAGCGTGTATTTGACGTAATGGATACAAATCCCGAGGCTCCCGACAAAGAAAATGCAGCGGAACCCGATAAACTTCGCGGTGAAGTGGTGCTTGAAAACGTAACATTCGGATATGTTGAAGGACAGACGGTACTTAAGAACGTTTCTTTTTACGCAAAACCCGGTCAGAAGATCGCGCTCGTGGGCTCTACCGGTGCGGGTAAGACCACGATCACAAACCTGATCACGAGATTTTACGATATAGATTCCGGCAGCATCAAGATCGACGGTGTGGACATCAGGGATTACAAGCGTGATTTCTTAAGACGCAACATCGCGATGGTACTTCAGGACACCCACCTTTTCAGCGGTACGGTAAAAGAAAACATCCGCTACGGCCGGCTTGATGCGACTGACGAAGAAGTCATCGAAGCAGCTAAGCTTGCCAGTGCGCATTCTTTTATCATGCGTCTTGAAAACGGCTACGATACCGTACTTGAAGGTGACGGCGCAAACTTAAGCCAGGGTCAGAGGCAGCTGCTTAACATCGCGCGTGCGGCAATCTCCAAGGCTCCGATACTGATACTTGACGAGGCAACGAGTTCGGTCGACACACGTACCGAGCGTCATATCGAACACGGTATGGACCGCCTTATGAAAGAACGCACCACGATAGTTATCGCACACAGACTTTCTACCGTCAGAAACGCAAATGCCATAATCGTGCTTGAACACGGTGAGATCATTGAGCGCGGAGATCACGACGAACTTCTTGATATGAAGGGAAGATATTACGAACTTTATACCGGAAAGTCGGAACTTGAGTAATGGCCCAGGGGGACGGGGTTCATTATGAAGATCCACGAGCTGCATTATTCAAACACAAATACATATCTGATCGAAGGCGATAAAGGAAAACTGCTTTTTGATACCGGCTGGGCGGGAACTTTTCCTGCGTTTTGCAAGGCGTGCAAGGATATCGGGGTTGCCGTGCAGGATATAGATCAAATCATCATTTCTCATTTTCATCCCGATCATATGGGAATCGCACAGGAGATAGCGGATTCAGGCGCTGTTATCTGTGTTGCGGATGTGCAGAAAGATCATATACACGCGGCTGATGATGTGTTTGCAAAAGAAAAAGGAACGCATTTCGCACCGATAACAGATGACAGGATAAGGCTGTTTTCCGTTGACGGCAGCCGTGAACTTTTAAAAGAAATCGGTCTTGACGGAATGATTCTTCACACACCCGGTCACAGCGAAGACAGTATTTCACTGTTTCTTGATGACGGATCGCTGTTTGTTGGAGATTTAAACCCACTTTACGAACTTGAATTGCATAAGGGCACGGCGATCGGTGAAAGCTGGGAAAAGCTTCTTTCATTGAATCCCCAAACCGTATATTACGGCCACGCTAAGACCGCAGTAATAGGCGATAACCACGATAACGGGCAGAATGAACCAAGAAGCGCAGACAAGAGTCGAGAGACTTACGAACTGGTTTCAAATATCATGAGATATATCGATAAAGGTTTAAACATTGACCGTATCGCCAAGAAAACCGGCGCGGACCGACAGTTCATCGAAGATGTCATGCGTATGTATCTTACGCATACAAATGTAGGCGTTCAGGGAATTCTTGACAGGATCGAGATAAAGGGCAAATAGGCTCAAACTCTTGACAAAGAGAAGCCGGTTTTGTAATCTAATAATCAAAGGAGGCATTACCGTAAAGCAAACGGTTCGCCTTAGAC
>CACYCC010000169.1 GCA_902772805.1 uncultured Lachnospiraceae bacterium
GATAACACCAATACTCCGCCGGCATTCGGATGTTTTACCAGTGAAGCCAGCACTTTCCTGGTAGTCGCATGGTCATCTCCCATCTGAGAGCATCCGAAGGGATGGGTAAATGCGTATAATCCGTCTATAGAACCGTTAACAAGGTCCTGATTTTCCTTGACGAGTCTCTCAGCTATGGCATTGACACAGCCTACGGTCGGTATTATCCACAGTTCATTCCTGATACCCACCTTGCCCCTGGCTCTTTTATAGCCCATAAATGTCCTCTTGGGCATTTGCGGCAGCTGATATGTTACCGGTTCGTATTTATACTCGGCTTTTTCAGACAGACCGGTCTTTACATTATGTACATGGACAAAAGAACCCGCCTCTATCTTTTTATCGGCCAGACCGATCCTGTTGCCATACTTGATTATGGGACTGCCGCACTCTATATCGGTCAGTGCGACCTTATGTCCGCGTCCTATGTTCTCTGTGGCCGTAATGCTCACTCCGTCTGTTTCGATCCGGTCTCCGGCCGCGATATCTTCAAGCGCTACAGCGACATTATCCGACGGATGTATCTTAATGTATTTCATCTGAATCGCTCCTTACACCGCTTATCCGGCGATCTCCTTCATGGCTTCGTACATGCCCTTGTCTTCTATTAACTTAAGATCGGCGATCACCGTCTCCTTAAATCCCGGAAGGTTCTTAAGTGAGTCATCCCACATTTTTTCGTTATCGATCACTTCACAAGCCAGGGTTGCATCATCCGCATCTTTGAGTTTCAAGAAAGCTTCAAGCACCCATGCGTCATCCTTTATCAGGAACTCCTTGCCGTCCCTTACTGCAACAAGAGCTCCGTCCTTAAGTTCCCTACCCATATGATAGAAACTTAAGAATGCAGCAAAAGAAAATGTCAGCACTTTCGGAAGTTCCTTTTTCTGCTCATAGTAATCAAGCACCGTAGGCATTACCCTTGCCTTCCACTTGGAAGCGGAGTTAAGAGATATGGACAAAAGCTGATGATCGATGAAGGGATTTGAGAATCTGTCCGTAACCGCAGCTGCAAAGTTTTCCAGATCGTTCCTGTCAAGTCCCTTAAGCACCGGGATTATCTCATCATACAAGGCCTTATTCATGAAGCCTCTGATGACATCATCCTTCATACAGTCTCTTACGATATCCTGTCCCGCTATAAAAGCGCCCATGATCATGGATGTATGCGCTCCGTTTAGTATCCTTACTTTGCGCTTCTTGTAGGGATCGACATTGTCTACCACAATGATCGGAAGTCCTGCTTTTTCCACGGGGAATTCTTCCTTGATCGACTGCGGGCCTTCGATGACCCATGCTCCGAACACCTCACCGGTATCTATAAGATTATCCTTGTATCCGAGTTCCTCGCATATGCTTTCCGCTTCCGCTCTCGGATATCCCGGTACTATCCTGTCTACCAGTGTTGAGCAGAAAACATTTTCTTTTTCCACCCAGCTCTTAAAGTCTTCCGGAAGATTCCACTGTTCAATATACTTCTTAACGCACTTTAAAAGTTCATCTCCGTTACGGTCGATAAGCTCACAGGAAAGTATTATGAATCCGGGAAGCTTATTGTTATATCTTTCAAAAAGAAACTGCGTTAACTTCCCGGGGAAACTTGCCGAAGGTCTGTCGTTAAGTCCGCATGCGGGATCGTATGCTATGCCCGCCTCTGTTGTATTGCTCACTATGAATCTGAGATCGGGATTCTTGGCGCACGCAAGAAAATCATCAAAAGCGGTGTAGGGGTTAATGCATCTTGAAACGCAGGAGATCACTCTCTTTTTATTGACTTTCTGACCGTTCTCCTGACCTCTTAAGAAAAGTGTGTACAAGCCCTCCTGTTCGTTGATCATATCGGTAAGCCCCTGTGCGATGGGCTGACAGAGCACAACTTTACTGTTAAATCCGGCATTTTCATTGAGCATATCAACAAAGTAATCCACAAATGCGCGTAAGAAATTACCTTCACCGAACTGTAACACTCTCTCCGGAGCATCTTTTAAAAGATATCCGTCATATCCCTGTTCTTTTAATAAACCGTAACTAAGCTTTTCCATGTCTGAATCCCTCCGAAATTATATTCCAAAATATCTCTTGGCATTGTAATATGATATGCCCTCAACTATCCGCTTAAGTGCGGCATCATCATTCGGATATTCTCCGTTCTCAACCCATTCGCCGATGAGATTACACATTATCCTTCTGAAATAATCATGCCTTGTATAAGACAGGAATGAACGCGAATCCGTGAGCATTCCGATAAAGTTGCCGAGCAGACCTAAGTTTGCAAGCGACTTCATCTGATTTTCCATACCCGACTTTGTATCATTGAACCACCATGCGGGACCGTGCTGTATCTTGCCCGGCACCTCCGATGACTGGAAACATCCTAAGATAGTGCCTATCTGCTCATTATCTGCGGGGTTAAGCGAGAATATAATAGTCTTGGGCAGTTCTCCCGTTTTATCGAGTTCCGACAAAAGTTGTGCTATACTTCCGCCGCAGGAATTGTTGGCTATCATGTCAAATCCCGTATCCGGGCCTGCCGATGCAAACATTCTCTCGTTCATATTTCGTAAGCAGGAATAGTGCAGTTCCATGGCAATGCCGTGCTTGTGGTATGCTTTTCCGAGAGCGATCAGGAGGGCTGTCTGATATCCTTCGGCTTCCTCGACGCTAAGCGTTTCTCCGTTCATTGCTTTTTTGAACGCTTTGTCACATACTTCCGGCGAAATCTTCCTGAACGGAACGTAATCAAGACCGTGGTCCGACGCCACACAGCCATGAGCGGCAAAGAACTCGATCCTGTTAACAAGCGCATCTATTACATCCTGCGTTGAATCAAGACTTTCTTTACCCGCTGCCTTGGCCAGACTCTCGATATAATCCTTAAAACCGGGCTTTGTTATATTGATGGCTTTATCGGGTCTGAAGGAAGGTCTTACCATGAAATCGATACTCTTGTCGGCTGCGATCTTCTCGTGCCATTCGAGCGTATCCACCGGGTCATCCGTTGTACCCACATATGCAACGTTACTCTGTCTGATAAGACCTCTTACCGTAAGGTTAGGATCGTTTTTAATCATATCGTTGCACTTGTTCCATACAGCCTCGGCATTATCGACATTAAGGGGCTCTGTTATACCGAAATATTTCTTAAGTTCGAGATTGCACCAATGATACATAGGATTGCCTATAGCCATCGTAAGCGTATCGGCAAACCCCTTGAACCTCTTTAACTCATCGCCTCTGCCTGTTACATACTCCTCGGGCATTCCGTTTGAGCGCATAAGTCTCCATTTATAATGATCTCCGAAATAGTGTCCGTCTGCTTCTTTTCCTCCGAACCAGACATCTCCGAGATTGTCAAAACGCCTGTCCTCATATATCTCCTTGGGCGATATGTGACAATGGTAGTCGATTATGGGAAGTCCTTGGGCATAATCATGGAAAAGATGTTTGGCCGTATCGTTTCCGAGTATAAAATCATCATCCATAAAAGATCTCATTTTCTTTTTCCTCCGAAGTGTGATCGTGACCGGCATAAAAAACCTGCCGGATTACATGCTAATTATATAGATTCAAAAGAAAATACTACAATGATAAAGTTGTTTACTACATTGCATTTATTGCTTAAAATGACTTTTTCGAGTAATATGGAGACATGAAGAAAAATCTGACCACAGAATATGATGACAGACAATATATGTCCGACAGCGATTATGAGCTGTATTACTACCGGGATGTCAAACCCGGCAATCGTACCGGACTTCACACGCACCCCTATTATGAATTTTACTTCTTTTTGGAAGGTCATGCGGAAGCTTTGGTCAAGCAGGAGCACTATATGCTCACATACGGGGATATTCTTATCGTTCCGCCCAAAGTTTCCCACGGTATTTTTGTGCATGACTTTGATATTCCTTACAGGCGCTTTGACCTGTGGATCAGTGTATCATTCTTTGACAGTCTCTTAGCAATGAGCAAAGACTACGGCTATGCCGCCGATATGGCATTAACCGAAGACAGACACGTGATACATACCGACAGGATCACTTTCAATTCCATTCTGTCCAAACTTTTTTACATTATAGAAGAAGAACGCGGAGACCGGTTCGGCCGGGAGAGTCAGCTAAAGCTTAGTGTATCCGAACTGTTACTGACTATCAGCAGACTTGCCAATGAACAGTTTACCGAGCGGAAGGTCACGCAGGATGCGCTTTATCAGAATATATGTGATTTCATAGAGCATAACATAGATGAAGATCTGTCACTTGACAATATCGCAAAACATTTCTTTTTGAGCAAGTTCTATATATCCCATGTGTTCAAAGAAAATATAGGCATTTCCATACACAGATACATCGCCAAAAAAAGGCTCCAACTCTGCCATGATGCCATCATGGGAGGGGAGCCTGTTTCTCAGGTCTGTAATGATCACGGTTTTGACGATTATTCAAGTTTTTACCGGGCATTTAAGAAGGAATACGGTATGTCGCCCAAGGAACTTGTTCAGCGTTCCAAACACAGCATTGATCGAAGCACCTGATTTTCACCGCATTCAATGCCGTTTCTTTTTATACCCGCAGTCACAATACGGGCCGCCGGATGCCAAAGTATATTCCCTGACAAAATCGGAAGTACCGCCCAGTTCACTCATAGTATAATCCAAATGGCACATTGCGGGAACAAGATCGTATTTTTCTTCCGGAAGCGTAAGTGCCGACACATCACCCTGCTGTACCTTGCATCGACCGTTCTTTATGGCTTCTGCATTATATTCCGTTGCTTTTTCAACCGATACCTCCGAATAATCAACGGCGGTGACATTTGCGCCGGGATATTTCTTGAGAAGTTCCCCCGCATTTCTTCCTCCGCCGCATCCGGTGCATTTGAAGCCTGTCCTTCATTATTACCGCAAGCGGTGAGTCCCAAGACAAGCAAGATCGCTGCCGTTACCGATATTATTCTTTTCATTTTGTATCTGCCTCCTGTTTATCGTTCCATGAAAGAGAAGAATCAGAGCATTATCTCCATGTATCTTCTGAAGGTTTCAAACCCGACAGATTCGTAGAAGGCAAGCGCTCCCTGATTGAACTCCCACATGTTCAGTTCGATCCTGTGAAATCCGTTTTCTTTTGCATAATCCTTAATAAATGAAATGAGGCTTGTTGCGACTCCCTTCCTTCTGTATGCTTCATCAACACAGAATTCATCTATATCAAGGAAATCCCGCTCCTTCATAAACGGATTCTCTGGCTTATTGATATGATGGATTATCGCAAATCCGCATATCACGCTGTCCATAACAGCCACAACGATCTCCTGCTCCGGGTCATCCCGGATCACATTTATAAAGTTTTTTAGTTCATCGCAAAAGCCCGGTTTAAAAACGTCGGGTTTTCCCGCGACATGCACGTCATTAACCTGTTTTCTCAGTTCATTGACGCGATCCAGTTCATTTTCTTTTGCAAAACGTACTTCCATATTATCACCTATATTCCCTTATGTATTTACAGCTTTCGAATGTGACGCTTCCGTCAGTTTTGGTATAAGTGCCATCCTTCCAGTATTTCATGCCGAGTTTCTCCATGACTCGTCTGCTCTTGCTGTTTTCTTTGGCAAATTCACCCATGATGGCCCGAACGCCTTTTTCTTGGTCCACGTAATCGATTATTGCCTGTATTGCCTCAGGTACCAGCCCTTGTCCCCAATAGTCCTTCCTGAGATTATAGCCGATGTTCCAGATATCAAGATCGTCGTGGTAAAACAAGCCGCCTTGTCCGATCAGTTCTCCGGTCTCTTTCAAGACAAATCCGAGATCGAATTCATCCGTCCCGTCTATATCTCTGCTTTTCAGCCATTCCCGGGTGGCTTCAACATTTGGATGAAGCGGATAGATCATATATTTGTTCACGTCCGGATCTGATGCCCATTTAAAGATCGCCTCAGCATCGTCTACAGTAACCGTTCTTAAGATAAGTCTCTCAGTTTCAATTCTTCTTTCCATATTTCCTTCCCTCCCGGTAAAATATAAAAAACCTTACCAAACTCTTGCGGCTTGATAAGGTCTTTTGATCTTTTTTATATGAATCCGATACTTCTTATGAATCCACCTTTATACCCGACCTTATCTTGCATACAGAAACAAACCCGTCAGCTTTATATGAGGGGTTAGCATAGACTGTATTATAGGCAAGATATGATCTCATCATATCATCGGATCTCCTTTCTGATTATTGTGTTCACTATACTCGTCATGATTTGTGCTGTCAATACCAATTTCTGAGAAA
>CACYCC010000170.1 GCA_902772805.1 uncultured Lachnospiraceae bacterium
CCTTAAAAGGGAGGATGCCGGGACAACTCTGTTGGCCCGGCATTTATTATGAAAAAGTTTTATGTAAAATGTTTAGGTGAAATCTGTTTGGTTGTTTCTTTTTATGATTATAATATACACGTTAATAATGTCGAAACAATGTTATGTAAATTAACATTAATCAAACAAAATATGAACAAAATATGAACAATGAAACGAAGAATTAATAAATTACTCGATTCTTATACTTTTTATCACCTGATCTTCAAGCGGTCTGTCGCCCCAGTCGGTGCGTGTCTCGGCAATTTTGTTAACCACATCCATGCCTTCTATGGTCTTTCCGAATGCGGCATAAGCACCGTCAAGATGCGGTGAAGTCTTGTGCATGATAAAGAACTGGGAACCTGCGGAGTCGGGATCGGCGCTTCTGGCCATGGAAATGACTCCTTCGGTGTGTTTAAGATCGTTCTTTACGCCGTTTTGTTCAAATTCACCTTTTATCGAATAACCCGGACCTCCCATTCCGGTTCCTTCGGGATCTCCGCCCTGGATCATGAATCCTTTGATCACGCGGTGGAAGATGAGCCCGTCATAAAATCCCTCATTGCAGAGTTTAACGAAATTATCAACCGTTATCGGCGCAATGTCGGGATAAAGTTCAATCTTTATGACTCCTCCGTCATTCATGGTAAGAGTAGCTATGGGATTAGCAGACATATCAATCACTGACCTCCTGTGGTAAAATGTTAATGTAGATCAAACAATGTTTATAACAGTTGTATGGTAAACGATTTTGGGGCTAAAAGCAAATGAAGATAATACTTAAGCCGGATGATACCATCATAGATATTCCGATCAATGTTGTGTTGACAGAATATGACACTGTGGCGGGAAGCGATGCTGTGGCGGGATACGATCCGGTATCGCTAAGCAAAGATGATGAAGCACTTATATTATGTAAGACCGGTGACAACGAATATACGACCGAAGACAAAAGGTTTGTGGTCATCGATCCTTTTGAAACGGAAGCCGGATACTTTGTTCATATATATAAGAGAATAAACGGTATTCCCGAGACCATTGCCGTGACAGAGCACCTGATCATCAGGGAAACAACGGAAGACGACGCGGTTTCTTTTGCCGAAATATATAAAGATCCCAAGGCGAGGCGATTCGGGGAAGAGATCGCGGACGGCCTCTACATTGACCGTGAGTGGATACGGGAATACAGGAAAAACGTTTATGAACTTACCGATACGGGGATATGGAGCGTGATACTCAAGGAAACCGGCGAAGTGATAGGACGTGCGGGTTTTACGATCGTTGACGGCGTGGCTGAGATCGGATATCTCATCGCGGCAACGTACCGAAGAAAAGGGTACGGCAAGGAGGCGGTAAATGCCTGCATTGAGGCAGCCAAAGAGCGGGGGATCAAAAAGATACGTGCGGTAGTCGACAAAGAAAATAAGGCGTCGATCGCACTGCTTGAGAATCTGGGATTTATACGGGAAGCGTGCGAAAAAGACACTGCTATATATATTAGCAAGATTGAAATATCGAAAGTCTGATGATATACTCGTACCAATAAAGGCATTTAAAGGATTATATTATGGACAGGAAACACATCCTGATAGTGGATGATGATGTAAATATGTTAAAGATGCTTCGTATGTTCCTGCAGGAAGATTACAAAGTATCTATCGTGGATTCGGGAAAACTTGCTCTTGATTTTGTGGTCAAATTTACACCGGATCTTATATTGCTTGATTACATGATGCCGCTTTTTGACGGCCCTCATGTCATGGAGATCTTAAGAAAGCGCGAAGAAACAAAAAAGGTTCCGATACTTTTCTTAACATCGGTTACCGACAGGGATAAGATCATTCAGTGTCTTGCATTAAATCCCCAGGGTTATATCATCAAGCCCGTTTCACGCGAGGATCTTCTTGCAAGGGTTGCCGAAGTACTGGCAAAATATGACTGAGCACTCAAGCCTTACGCTTGATGAAGGCGTTTCGACGGCGAAGCGCCTTTTGTGATTTTTAGAAAAGATCGGCATTTCGGTGCCGTATAATCAGATAAAGAGGAAACAAAGATGATCAACGAAACTTACAAAAACATGCTTTCGGGAAAATCCGTTATAAGAGAACTGTCCGAATATGCCACGGCGCGCGGCAAAGAGATCGGTTATGAGATTGTGCTTGATTACAGTCTCGGTAATCCTTCCGTTCCGGTAACGGATGATTTCACGAATGCCATGATCGATCTTTTAAAGAATGAAGATCCCATGAAACTTCACGGTTACAGCCCTACAATGGGTAATCCCGAATACAAGGCCGCCGTTGCCGCGTCACTTACAAGGCGCTTTTCACTTGATTACAAACCCGAGCATATATTCCCCACATCGGGAGCTGCGGGCGCCATTGCCCATGCACTCCGTGCGGTGACCGTACCGGGCGATGAAGTGCTTGTTTTTGCACCGTTCTTCCCCGAATACATTCCTTACATCACGGGTACGGGTGCAAAGATCAAGGTGGTTGAACCCGATACCACTGCGTTTCAGATCAATTTTGATAAGCTTGATGAGGCATTGACACCTTCTGTCAAGGCGGTGATGATCAATACGCCCAACAATCCTTCGGGTATCGTATATTCCGAAGAGACGCTTAAAAAACTGGCTGAAATGTTAACGGAAAAGTCCCGGGAATTCGGCTTTGACATTTTCCTTATATCAGACGAACCCTACAGGGAGATCGTGTTTGACGGTATCAAGTGTCCTTATCCTGCGGCATTTTATGACAATACCATCACCTGCTATTCTTTTTCCAAGTCACTTTCGCTTCCGGGAGAAAGAATAGGATACGTTGCAGTAAGTCCCAAGATTCCCGAAGCTGCCACGATCGCCATGATGTGCGGCCAGATTTCAAGAGGTACGGGACACAACTGCCCGTCGTCGATCATCCAGCTTGCGGTGGCACGCGTGATCGATCAGACCTCGGATCTTTCGGTATACGAAAAGAACATGAATCTTATATATGATGAACTTAAAAGCCTTGATTTTGAAGTGGTGCGTCCCGGCGGAACATTTTATATCTTCCCCAAAGCTTTGGAAGACGACGCGGTTGCTTTTTGCAAAAAGGCGCTTAAATACGACCTTGTGCTCGTGCCCGCAGATTCGTTTGCATGCCCGGGATACTTCAGAATGGCTTACTGCATAGATACCGGGAAGGTGGAAAGATCGCTTGAAGCCATCAGAAAATTTGTGAAAGGGGAATACAGATAATGAACAAGACCGGGCTTGTGCTCGAAGGCGGCGGCATGAAAGGCATATACACCGCGGGAGTGCTTGACTTTTTCCTGGACAAAAAGCTTTCTTTTGACAATATATACGGTGTGTCGGCAGGCGCTTGTACCATGGCGAGTTTCATATCCGGTCAGCGCGGACGCGGTTATGAAGTCATGACCGATTATCTGAACGACAAGCACTATATGGGACTTTACAGCTTCTTAACGACGGGCGATATTTTCGGCGCGGATCTGAATTACAATCTTGTGCCCAATTACTTAAACCCCTATGATTACGAAGCTTTCAACAATTATAAGGGCAATGCCTATGCGGTAGTTACCGACATCGAATCGGGTGAAGCCGTTTACAAAAAGCTTGAAAACATGGAAAAGGATATAGATTATATCCGCGCTTCCAGCACACTTCCCCTTGTTTCCAGGAACGTTAAGATCGACGGACACGTATATCTTGACGGCGGGATCGCCGATTCCATCCCGATACGTAAGAGTATCGAAGACGGCAACACCAAAAATATCGTGGTGCTCACAAAACCCGTGGGATACTACAGAAAACCCGAAAAGACGGGGGCGGCCATTAAATTAAGATACCTTAAGTATCCAAAAGTTTATGAACTCATGAAAAACCGCCACATCACATATAACGAGACGCTTGAGTTCGTCGAAAAAGAAGCTGAGGCCGGGAGGCTTTTCCTGATCCGTCCGCAGCACAATCTTGAGATCTCGCGCCTTGAAAAGGATGTTGACAAGCTTCGCGAACTTTACGACGAAGGTTATCATGAAGCCGAGGCTTTATATGAGCCGCTGGCGAAATATCTTGCCGATTGATGCCGACCGGTATTGACAACGCGTAATTTTTGGTAATTCACAGGATATCCCATGCGTTCATTTTATTCAAAACATCAGCGTTTTATTAACGCATTTTTGCCGGCATTAATACCTGTAACGGTCTGCTTGTTAAGGGCTCTTGTTGCAAAACGGAGCCTTTTTGATGTGTGGTTTTGCGGGTCAAACTGGCAGGATGAACTGTATTACTGGCAGCTTACAAACGATGTGATCCATTTTGGTGTCCCGCAGGGGTATTTTGGATTTAACGAATCATCCGCGCAGATCCTTTCATTTTCGGCATGGTCTCCGTTTTTACTGATATTCTGGGTGCTGCCGGGACTTATTTTCGGATGGGGATTTTTGTCTCCGGTGATCTTTAATATAGTTCTTTTTTCGATAGCCCTGTTTATATTTGCTTATCTTGTTAAGCCACGCCCTTTCAACACATTGCTGTTGGTGTTGCTGCTTTTTGTCATGACTCCCCTTTCGAGATTTTTGATGTCATGCATGGCGGAAATACAGGTGATCTCGGTACTCATTGTGTTCCTGGGATTTTCTTTTGCCATGTACGATTCGTACAAAAGATCATATCTTGTGGGGGCGATGATTTTGTTATCGCTTATGACTCTTATGCGTCCGTATCTTGTGATGTTTCTCGTGTTTCCGACCGTTGCACTGTTTAAACACGGAAAAAACCGTATCGTTCCGGGCGTTATCGGTGTGATCTCACTTGTTTTATATCTTCTTGAAAACAAGTTTTTCGCGCCAAAGTATTTTGACGATTATTTCAGGACCGACTGGATAAAGTCGTTTTTTACCGACGGGCTTAAAGCCGGCTTTTCCAATATGTTTGCAAGCATCAAAAACTTCGGAAGCCAGATCCTTGGTCTTGTGTGGCCGGGTATCCGCTACGGTAAGGACGGGATTGCAGCTTACTACGGCGTATTTGTGGCTTTCACCGCCATCTTTATTGCGCTTTCCGTAATATCTCTTATAGCAAAAAGAAAATACACCTCCTATATCATCTCCATGGCTCTTTTGTACCTTGCAATGTTTTTTGCGATCGTTTTAATGTATAAGGTCGACGAGGGTTACAGGCATGTACTCCTTTTTGTGGTGGCAGGCATACTGATACTTGCCGTGAGTGCGGATCGCATAACGGGTGCGGTAACTTCGGGCATCGCATTTTTGCTGATAACATGGGTGTTTGTGTACAAGGCACGCAGCGATTATTTTTATCATGTATCGTTTGCCGATGAGGGAGTCGATATGATCGAGGACATCCGTGCGCAGATGGATACGAACATGGAACTTAAAGACGGCATCACCTGGGACAACACCGTCATCTGGGTATCTGCGGACTATATAGAGGAAAGTGATGAATATTCCGAAACGCTCTGGAGGATGCTGTACGGTCTTCCGGCGGGATATGCCTTAAATATCTGCTCGGCCGAATATGTGAATTTAAATATCGATTCACTCAAGTCGGGGTACATTGCCACCGTTCCCGGCGGCACGGTTGAGAAAAACCTGTTGGCCGGGAATCCCCGGGAAGTTGCAAGAAACGAATATTTTGTGATGTATGATATAAGGAAGTGATAAACACTGTCAGTGATCGTTATCGTCCGCCCCGAACTGCCGGGGCGGATTTTTTATGATTTTTTAATAAAAATAAACAGTCCTTTTTATTGACATCTATTTAACAGGGTGATAGATTACATGGTAGATGTTAGCACTCGATTATGTTGAGTGCTAACAGTTACGATTCCGGGTTTTACGTGAAAGGAGCGTACGGTGGAATTAGACGAGCGGAAAATGACAATACTTCAGGCAGTGGTCAGGAACTATCTTGAGACCGGTGAACCTGTCGGAAGTCGTACAATTTCAAAATATACCGACCTTAACTTAAGTTCGGCAACGATCCGCAACGAAATGTCCGACCTTGAGGAGATGGGATA
>CACYCC010000171.1 GCA_902772805.1 uncultured Lachnospiraceae bacterium
AAGCGAGGATGAAGAAATGAACTTAAAGAAAAACGTAAAGAAACTGGTCATAGGCGGCGCAGTGGTTGCGGCAGCGGTCATCGCAGTGGTATCCGTTAATGCCAATGCATTGGTACGCGTAAATTCTTATACGGTGTCAAACGGTGATTTTAAAAAAATAACCTCATTCAACAGCAATGTACGTTCCAATGAGACAAAAACCTATTACAGCAACATAAACGGTAAGATCGGAACAGTTCTTGTAAAAGCGGGTGACAGTGTAAAAAAGGGAGATCTCCTGGTTTCTTTTGACATCGATGAGATCGACAGGCAGCTGATGCTCCTTGACTTCGAAGCCAAGACAAACCTGGGGGATTACGAAGAAGCGCTTCAGTCAAACAATAAGACAGCCGGTCTTTATTCGGAAGCGACCACAAATCTTTCCGTTTTGAACCAACAGATAGAGGATACGCAGAATGCACTTACCAAGGCCGAGAACGATCTTTTGGAAGGCAATTACGGCGACTATGCCAAGGCTCAGGAAGAAGTCAACAGATTGCGAGTTTTGCTGGCTGATTACAAGGAATACAAAGCCGAGATGACAAGCCAGAAAGCTTCTTCATACCCTACCGTAATGACAAGGGCCGGCAGAGAAAAAATCGATGCCGTTAAAGAGTCAAACGATTATAATTATGAAAGGACCACTGCAAGACTTACTGCAGCCAAAGACGGCATAAAGGCCGAGTTTGACGGTGTGGTAACATCGATCGCGGCAAGGGAAGGCGAAAGCATCTTTGAGGGTTCCGAACTCATAACGCTTGAATCCACGGAAGACGTTTCGGTAAGAGCGAATGTAAACAAGTATGATATCAACAGTGTAAGCGAAGGGCAAAAAGCAACCGTAACGATCCGCGGAAAAGAGTATACGGGAAAAGTGGCAAGGATCGAGAAAATGGTCGATCCCACACAGGGAAGCGGCGTTGGTGTTGAAGTTAAACTTGACGATCCCGACGAAAACATAATCCTCGGACTTGAAGTAAAGTCTTATATCGAGACCGCAGACTTAAAGGATGTGACACTGATCCCCGTTGAAGCCTTTGACAGCGACAACTACGGCGATTTCGTATTCGTGGAAAGAAACGGAAAGGCCGTAAAAACATATATTACGATCGGTTCGCAGAACGATGACACTGCAATGATAGAAAGCGGAGTGACCGCAGGCGACATCGTTGTATGGAGCACCGATAAAAGATTGACCGACGGCGCAGAGATCAACATCGACCGATAAACAAAAAGGACAGTATAAGATGGAATCCAAAGATATTATTTTAACCGCAAAAGATCTTTCCAAAACATTTTCGAACGGCTCGGTTCAGCAGCATGTATTAAAGAACTTAAATCTCTCCGTTTATAAAGGCGATTTCACGGTAATAATGGGAAACTCGGGATCGGGTAAAAGCACACTTCTGTATGCGCTTTCAGGAATGGACAGACCGTCACTCGGAACGGTCACATACTATACATGTAATGGTGCGGGAAAGACCGAGACCGAAATATCGGAGTTTTCAAACGACAGACTTGCGATATTCAGGCGTGAACATGTCGGATTTGTTTTTCAGCAGAACTATCTTAACGACAGCATGAGTGCACTTGATAACATAATGGTCTGCGGTCTGCTTAAAAGTGACAACAGAAAAGAACTTGCAAACAGGGCAAAAGAACTGTTAACGAAGGTAGAGATAACGGAAAATGACTGGAACAAGTTTCCGACACAGCTTTCGGGCGGCCAGCAGCAGAGAGTGGCTGTTGTACGAGGTGTCATCAACAAGCCCGAAGTTTTGTATGCCGATGAGCCTACCGGAGCGCTCAACTCACAAAATACCGAAAATGTACTTAATATACTTACGGATCTTAATAATGACGGTCAGAGCATCGTAATGGTAACCCATACCATTATGGCTGCAGAACGCGGAAACCGTGTTATATATTTAACCGACGGTATGATCGCCGACGAGATCGAGCTCGGAAAATATGTGGGAAATTACAAGGATGAGACAAATCCGGATATCGAAGAGGCCCGTGAAAGACACGCAAGGCTTAAAGCCTTTTTACAGAATATGGGATGGTAGTAAATATGTACAGATTTTTCTTCATCGCCAAAAATAACATGAAAAAGCAAAAAAAGGATATGATCACTTTTTTTGTCATGACATTCATATCGGCATTTCTGATCTTTATATGCATGACCATGCTGCTTGAAACAGGCAAGATACTGGATACCCTTCATGAGGAGACAAATTCCGCGGATCTCATGGTACTTGTATTAGGAAATAATGAGGCGGCATATACAAAGCTGGAAGATGTCATCCGCGGAAGAGAAGAGGTAAAAGAACACGAAACGGCCGAATTTTTAAAAACCAATGCCAAATACAGGCGCAAAGGCGAAGACCGGTGGACAAACTATGTTATTGATTTTTACAAAAACGATCTTCCCGGGAAGGTTCAGTCACCGTCCGTCGATGTTACAAGATTAAAAGATAATGAGGTCATTGTTCCGATCGCTCTTTCAACTTCGTTGTCGATCGGGGATCACATACAGTTTAAGATAGAAGATTACATCTATGAATATAAGGTCGTCGGGTTCAATGAAGATACATATTACAGTTCTCCCATGAACTTAAGCGCAAACCTTGTATTTGTAACGCCGAGAGCGTATGACGAGATTGCTTTTGACAATGCGGGAGGGATCGCGGTACCCGGAAAACGGTATGCGATCACATGCAAGGACAGCGAGATCGATACAGGTGCTTTTTCGGATATTATGGAGAATGAGTTTATGGAGTGGCTTACAGTGTACAATGCCGCCCATCCGGATGGATCCCGAATATCATACTCGTTTCTTCCCAGAGGCATCATGTATCAGGCCGCTACTATACTTCCGCTCATGTTCGTGGCGATAATGCTTTTGTTTGCGGTCATCATTTTTATGATCTCCCTTGTTATAACAAGCTTCAGTATCAAGAATTTCATTATGACAAATATGAAAAATACCGCGATAATGGAAGCTTCGGGCTACACGGTCGGAGAGATGATACTTATCCTGATGACTCAGCTGCTTGTTGTCGCAGGTACCGCGAGCATTGCCGGAGTAGTCGCAGGTGCGTTTTCGGTCGGAAAAGTAGGATATGTAATGTATTTCCTGCTGGGACTTAAATGGAACCGTCCCGTAAATGTGGGGCTCGGTTTTGCGGTAGTGGCGGCGATATGCCTTATCGTGATATTACTGACCGTTTTCCTGGGAAGAGATTACAAAAAAACAACCGTACTTGAAGCTTTAAGAGGCGGAATAAATGCCCATAATTTCAAGAAAAATCATTTCGCTTTTGATAAGACCGGATTGCCTGTTGCGTTAACTTTGGCACTCAAAGAGACTTTCGGACGTTTTAAAAGCCAGATAGGGATAATATTCATTGCTATGATACTCACCGTTTCCGCTGCGGTAGGTTTCGGACTGATCGATACCTTTGGCAAAAGTTCGGATGCGGTCATGAATATTGCCGGTATGGCCTTCGGAGATGCGGAGGTCGATATCGACGGTGAAGAAATGTTAAATGTCATAAGCAATATGTCGACCGTTGAATATGCGTATGGAGATATATGGGTAACGGTTGAGATTTCAAAGGGCCGAAAAAGGCAAAACACCAACGCAAGGATAATTACCGACACATCGAATATTAAAGGCGGAGGTGTTGTTGAAGGGCGGTGGCCCAGGCACAATAACGAAGTAATGCTTGCCGCAAATGCCGCAAGGACATTCGGTGCAGGCCTGGGGGATGTGATAAACGTAAAATACGGTATCAACGAAGAATCCTACATTGTATGCGGGATAAGCCAGACATTCCAGAATATGGGACAGATGAGCTTTTTCACATTTGAAGGGATACGAAGGATAGGGAATTTGAATCCCTCAAATGCGGAAGTAAAGATAAAGAGTAATCATACTTATCAGGATTTTGAAAAGGAGTTTAAAGAAGTTTATCCGGATGTCGATGTCTTGAGTGTTGAAGAATCGGCAGCAAGTATAATAAACCTTGTCATTGCTTCCATGAGGATAATATCTATCCTGATCGCTATACTGACAGCCCTTATAATAGCTTTTGTGGAATCGCTCATAGTAAGGACACAGATCAACAGGGAGTGGAGAAATTTAGGAGTCAGCAAAGCCCTTGGTTATACATCACGGCAGCTTATCGGGCAGACCGTCATTTCAAACATTCCGGCGATCTCCATCGGAGTTGTGATCGGACTTGCACTCAGCAAATTCGCCGGCACAAAAGGTTTTAAATTCATGTTTGGGATATTCGGATACAGAAAGGTTGAATTTCTGTTATCGCCTTTGTCATACATCCTTGCAGCTCTTTTGATAATAGCGGTAGCCATGCTGACTGCGGGGATCAAGGGAAGAAGGATCACTGCTCTCGAACCCGTTAAGATGATAACCGAAGAATAGAAGATCGGGCAGGATAGACGCTACGGCGGTTTATTCTGTCCGTTGTTGTGTGATATACTTTTTTTACAGTAAAAAGAAAGCGAGTGTTTATATGCACTATAATTGTCTGATAGTTGACGATGAGACCGAACTGGCCGGGGCAACGGCGGAATATTTTAAGATGTTTGATGTGACGGCGCAGTTTGTCGACAGTGCCGCCGCCTGCTATTCGTTTTTTGACGAAGGCAACACTGCAGATCTTATACTGCTTGATATAAACTTAGGCGACGGATCGGGGTTTGATGTCTGCAAGAAATTAAGAGAAGATCTTAATCTTCCCATACTGTTCATAAGTGCCAGACAAAGCGATGACGATGTTCTGATAGCTTTATCGATCGGTGGGGACGATTATGTTAAAAAACCGTACAGTCTGTCGGTCCTTCTTGCAAAAGTCAAAGTAACGCTTAAAAGGCTTGAGATGTACCGCGAAAACGGCCAAGATATGACGGCTGTATTTAAAGACGACGATCGGGAAAGCGGGAAGTTTTACCTTGATCCGCATACCATGTCCGCTGTGATAAACGGTAACAGGATACCTCTTAAAGCCAAAGAATATGCGCTTCTTGATTGCCTTTACAGGCATAAGAACACAATCGTAAAAAAAGAAACTTTGTTTGACGAGGTGTGGGGCGATGCGTTTTTCAGTGACAGTACGCTAAATGTTCATATCAGAAAGTTAAGAGAAAAACTCGAGGAAGATCCAAATGATCCCAAACTCATTAAGACCGTATGGGGGACCGGGTATTATCTGGAGCTTAAGGAAGAAAAGTCATGAAGCAGTTTATACGGATGAGCGCGATCTTTTTGGTGGTCATGATCGTTGCTCTTATCTGTTTTTACAAAACAAGCAGCAAATATGTGTATGAAAAAAGGGATATTCCCTATTACAACGATCTTCTGTTTACCATAGAAGACGAGTATGCCGCGGGTGTAAGCGAGGAAAAGCTCGAAGAAAAATACGGCTGCGACATAGTTATATCAAAAGACCTTCAAAACGAAGAACTTGCGGGCCTGTATGCCGACAACTCCTTCGTTCTTGATCTTGCACCCGGCGGAGAGTATATCGGAAAAGTTGCCTGGGCAGATTCTTCCCAACTGTTTCACAATACCAAAAAAGCGATATTGAACGCGGCACTGATACTGTGGGTGATAATATTTGCCGCGGGGACGCTTGCGATCGTTTTTTTCTTTTTCTCATTCATCAAACCCATCGAAGGGATAAAACACTTTTCGGAGGAGATCTCAAAGGGAAATCTCGATGAGCCCGTTCCCATGCACAGAAATACCCTGTTCGGGTCGTTTTTGGAAGCATTCGATCTTATGCGTATCCGCTTAAAAGAGGCCAGGCAGAAAGAAATAGATTCCGAGAAAGCCCGAAAAGAGCTTGTCACCCAGCTAAGTCACGACATTAAGACACCGGTATCCATAATAAAAGCCACATGCGAACTTATGGAACTTAAGACAAGGCGGAAACCGGAAAATGATGAGAATAACGATACACTCGAAAAGCTTGATGTCATATCCAAAAAGGCACAGACGGTTACGGATATCGTAAACAATGTTATGCATGCCACACTTGAAGATCTTGAAAATATAGAAGTTAACGTTGATACCGAGTCGCTTGATGAGATCGACAATTATTTAAGAAACATAAAAGACAGCGGAAAAGTAACGGTAAAGAACGCGGCACCGAAGTATCTTGTTTATATGGATAAGCTGCGTTTTGAGCAGGTAATGGACAATATTATCGGTAACTCCTTAAAATATGCGGGAACCGAAATAGAGATAAGCTATGACGAGCTTAACGATGTACTGATGGGAGATGGAAAAACAGGTACGCTTGTAAAGATAACGATCAGGGATTTCGGCCCCGGTGCCGATGAGGAGGATATGACACTTCTTACGGAAAAATATTACAGGGGCAAAAATGCCAAAGAAAGTAACGGCTACGGACTCGGTCTTTATCTTGCAAAGCAGTATATGGACAAGATGGGCGGTGCCATGGATTATTACAACGATAACGGGTTCGTGGTTGAACTCATGCTTAAAAAGGTTTGATGAAAAATAAAATATCGGGTATAATCTATATGATGCCATTATTGTGATAATGTGGCTCATTCTACATATTCAAACGATATGAGGTTTATGATGAAACGTGAAGATTTTACTTTTGATTCACGCGATGGGATCACAAAACTCCATGCAGTAAGATGGACTCCCGATGATACCGAACCTGTCGGTGTCGTACAGATCATACACGGGATGTGTGAACATGTTGGCAGATACGAAGATTTTGCAAAGTTTCTTGTTGACAAAGGATTTGTGGTCACTGCCGAAGATCACCTCGGTCACGGTAAAAGTATCGTGGATGACAAGAAGGGGTATTTTTGCAGGCAGGATCCCGCTACCGTAGTTGTAAGGGATGTTCACAGATTAAAGAAGATCACTCAGGAATTGTACCCCGGTAAACCGTATTATATTATCGGGCATTCGATGGGTTCGTTTATACTCAGGAATTACCTGTTTAAGTACGGAAAAGGCATTGACGGAGCGGTAGTCATGGGCACCGGGATGCCTTCAAGAGCGAGTTCGGTTTTTCTTAAGATATTGGCTTCGACGGGATGTCTGTTCGGACATGCCGCAAGACCGTCAAAGTTTATCAGTGTGATAGCATTCGGCTCCTATAACAAGCGGATACAGAATGCAAGGACGCCTTATGACTGGCTTACCAAAGTCGACGAAATTGTCGATATATATCTTAAGGATCCGCTTTGCGGATTCATGTTTCCATGTAACGGTTTCAAGACCATGGCGGAGCTTTTGTTAAGGCTCCACAAAAAGTCAAATATCGATAAGATCCCCGTTACTTTAAGAGTTCTTGTTACAAGCGGATCTGAGGATCCCGTCGGCAGTTACGGCGCGGGACCGCAGGCTGTATACAAAGAATTTGTGGCAGCCGGCATGCAGAAAGTCGACATTAAGATGTATGAAGGCGATCGGCACGAGATACTCAATGAAACCGATAATCGGGTGGTTTACGAAGATATATACAATTGGCTTACGAAAGAGCAGTCATGACGGGATCTGAGATCATAATAAGACGAGCCGAAACCGCAGAATGGGACTCGGCCATGGAAGTGGTGTGGAGAACGTTTCTTAAATTTGAAGCACCTCTTTACGGCGAAGAAGGCAAAGAACATTTTTACGAGTTTATCTCGGGCGAGCAGCTTCACAAGATGTTTGAGATAGGCGAATATCCCATGTGGGTCGCTCTTGATGATAACAGGATCGTCGGAGTGGCTTCATTAAGAACCGGAAATCACATTTCCCTTCTTTTTGTTGATGAGGCATATCACAGGATGGGGATAGGAAAACGCCTGGTAGCCGCGATGCAGCGGCACGCCATGCAAAGAGGAAGCGTTAAACTTACAGTCAATTCTTCACCGTACGGAGAGCCGTTTTATCACGCACTTGGATTTATGGACAGTTCAAAAACACTCAGAACCGACGGGATAATATACACTCCTATGATTCTTTTAGAGGAGTTGCAACAATAAACTTTCACTGAAAGATTATTATATGAAACTTGTTCACAGTTGCGATATTTACAAAATAATCAGAGATGTGCTCAAACTCCTTGA
>CACYCC010000172.1 GCA_902772805.1 uncultured Lachnospiraceae bacterium
GCGATAGTATTGGCGGAGGCAAAGGCCATGACTGAGGGAAACAAATGTGTGAGAGAAAGATTTCGAATCTGGATGGGAAAATACGCCCCGAAGCTTCAGTTTGACAACGTGTGCAAGTTTTTGTCGATCGGGGAATCGTTTTGCTTAGATTATGGAATACTGCGGAAGCCGCTTTTCGAGACTATTGACCTGCAAGAGGTAAAGCAGTTTGTTAAAACGGTATCAAACAATAAGATTTTCCGGATAAAGAACAAACGAACATATGCTGAAGTCGCTAGAATGGCGAGCTGGTACTATGCCTTTGTAAAAGAAATGCCTGATGTGGAGGAGGACTGCGAGCAAGTATCTGAAGAGAACCTCGTGGCAGAACAAACTGTGGAGGCAGAGTCGTCTGCAATGTTAGAAGATGGTCAAGCAAATAGTGAAAACAAATCATTGGGCGATCCTATGGTACGTATATTGTGCGAGATTAAGGAACAATATGCTAATGGTTTTCGCTTTGATGATACAGTTCTCCGCTTGATGGAATATAACCTTCAGATAGGAATTGGCGTTGCGGAGCAGGAAGCTCTTAAAAAAATGTTGTTTAAGAGAAGCGATGGATTGTATTTCTGCGTCGAATTTGCCGCAAATGAGTATCAGCAACAAATGATAACAGAGCAGGCAATGTTAGGGACACTAGAAAAACTTGGTTGCATCGATTTACGTGCCTTATGGAATCAATATCGTAGTAAAGGGCAGTCGGTGTGCTTGCGGAACGAAAGTGACCTAGAAGATTTTTTAATGTTTATGATGCCAAACAGCATTAGATTGGCGAACGCACTGAAGACTAGAATCATTAAGAAAATTGGGGTGTCGGGTTTAGAAGCGGTGGAAAAAGCTTGCGATACTATTGTTAAGGCAATTGAGCTAAAAGATTGTGTTACTCAAGAGGACTTATTAGCTGAATATCCTTTTTTCACTGAGGAATCCTTACGGGAACTGCTTGAGAAAAATACAGATAGAATTGTCCCAATTGAGATTAATGACTGCTGGTGCTATCAGACGGTTGAGACGATGGGCTTTGACTACGATTTTTCGGAAAGAATAGATAATGTTTTGGTTGAATTGGACGAACTGTCAATCCCGCCTACAGTCGAGGTAATACATGCTTTTTTAAGTAAAAGCATAGGTAGAAATTTGAGGCGAGAGTATAGCATTCCCGATGAAAAGACATTTCGCCGAATTATCAGCGTGTATTATACCGGAGTAAAAGAGCGAGAGTGGAAATCTGGTAGATTTGTGGAGGTAGTTGACGAGAATGTATGAATATGAATGGGACGTCGAAACAGGCGGATATGTTTTAACAGTACGGACCGGCCGCTTTGTTGCAAATGAATTGCGACCAGTGTTTGCAGAAGAACTTGAACTAACGGGACTCGGGCAATTTTTTAATTATGATCGAGAAGAGAAACGGCCATTATTATGGGCCCAAAAAAACTTGTATTATTATAAAGGTGAGAAAATCGCCCAGAGCAAGGGAACCCGATATGGAAAACCCATGGAGATTGACTTCTTGGGGGTTCCCAACATACAGCTTGTTCCGGTTGACATAGATCGAATGGTTGAAAAAAATAGTGTTATTATGAATGCACTTATCGATGACACCAAGCGAAGAACAAAAGAGCTGTATGACTTGGATATTGCAAGATGTGACAAAGCATATATTGCTTTCTCCGGCGGAAAAGACTCAATAGCATTGTTGCATCTGTGTGACGAAGTGCTTCCGTTAGACGTTCCGGTAATCTTTAGTGACACAGATATGGAGCTGCCCGACACATATATAACATGGGAAAAAATAAAAGCGTTATATCCTCAACGAGACTATATTGTGGCGCGCGCACACAAGTCGGCACTAGATAATTGGAGGAGTTTTGGTCCGCCATCTCGTACGATAAGATGGTGCTGCTCAATTCATAAAAGCACGCCGGCACTTATTGAATTAAAAAAACTGACGAAAAAAGACAAAGTGAAGGCAATGGCGTTTGTTGGAGTGCGAGGAGAAGAGAGCATCAGTCGATCCTTTTACGATGACAAAAACGAGGGAATAAAGAATGCGTCTCAGATGAACCGGATGCCATTACTTGATTGGGGTTCTCACGAGCTTTGGCTGTACATATTTCAAAATCATCTTTATATTAACCGAGCGTACCGTTTGGGGTTACCACGTGTTGGGTGTGCTATGTGTCCGGAATCGTCGGAAAAATATGTTTGGCTAGTCAATGCGGCTTATCCAGGGCTGATAGACCCGTATGTAGATGTCATTGTTGACACGGGCACAAAGTCATTTGCTAACGGAGATGATGTGACCGAATATATAGCCAAACAAGGCTGGCAAGCACGAAAAAGTGGGGTCATACTCAAGGAGTCCGTTACATCTCCCATTGAAA
>CACYCC010000173.1 GCA_902772805.1 uncultured Lachnospiraceae bacterium
GGAACTTGACAAAGTCCGTAACTCAAACGATGAAGTCGTGTTTGAGGAACGTGTTAACCGTACCGCAGATACCAAGGCGTGGCTTCTTGCACACGGTAAAGGGATCAAACTTTCAAACGGGGAACGCGTGATGATAGTTTCCCTTAATGATATTACCGAAAGCAAGAAGACCGAGGAAAACCGCCAGATCCTTTCCGAAACGGATGCTCTCACAACACTTTATAACCGCAGAAGCGGAGAATGCAGAGTGAACAGTGTAATGGCTGAGGGATATCCCGGTATGTTCTGTCTGTTTAACGTCGATAAGTTCAAATATGTCAATGATACATTCGGTCATGCTGTCGGTGATGCATTGCTTGTCAGGATCGCAGGTGTCATGCGCAGGACTTTCAGAGCTTCCGATGTTCTGATAAGGCTTGGCGGTGATGAATTTGTTGTTTTTGCAACAGGCGTCGCAGACCATGAAACAGGAGAACTGGTTATCGGCAGGTTCTTTGAAAAGATAAAAGAACTTAAGATCCCCGAACTTGAAGAACATCGTGTTACTTTAAGTCTCGGTGCGCTGTTTGTCGATGAAGCCACTGCTTTCCGGGATATGTACCAAAAAGCCTCCGAAGCTATGTGTAATTGTAAAAAGAAAATAGGTTTCGCTTACGAGTTTTACGAAGAATAAATACTGTTTATTACATTTTCGATCGAAAGAAAACCATTTAAAAAACCCGGGACCGTAAAATCCCGGGTTTTGTCATGTTTTCTTTTGACTTATCTGACTATCGCGATCAGCCCATAACAACCTTAACGTTGTATTCGGTCTTGCCTTCGGTGATCGGGATTATGCAGCCGTCAACATGGGCGCCGTCAACGATGAGTTCCTTGACACCCTTCTCAACATCCGAAGGATTGGATACTTCGATGTGATATGTTGCTCCGCGGAATTTACGTGTGATCTTGAAATCACCGAATCCGTGAGGTACGCAAGGATCGACCGAAAGTCCCTTGTGAGTGGGATATACGCCCAGGATGTACTGTGAGATATTGCAGAATGTCCATGCTGCGGTACCGGTAAGCCATGAGTTCTTACCTTCGCCGGGGATGTATGCATCATTACCTGCAACCATCTGGCAATATACATAGGGCTCTGTCTTGTGAATCTCTGAAATTTCCTCGGTATATGCGGGGCATGTCTTTTTGTAGATCTCAAATGCTCTGTCACCGCGCCCGATAACGGTTTCCGCGATCGAAACCCAAGGGTTGTTGTGGCAGAAGATACCGGCATTTTCTTTGTATCCGGGCGGATATGATGTGATCTCGCCAAGCTCTAAGTGATATACCGTATATGCGGGCTGCAGTATCATGATACCGTACTTGCAGTCGAGATATTTCTTAACGGAATCGAGTGCTTTCTCGGCAAGTCCTTCCTTGACACCGATACCTGCGAGTGAGCAGAAACCGTTGGATTCGATAAAGATCTTACCTTCTTCGCATTCCTTGGAACCGATCTTGTTGGAGTATGCGTCAAATGCACGAACAAACCATTCGCCGTCCCAGCCTTCCTTGAGGACTGTATCGTACATGATCTTGATCTCTTTACGTGCGCGCTCTGCCTCGGCGGTGTCGCCCAGGAGTTCGGCAAGCTGTGCATATTCTTCACCGTATTTTACAAACATACCCGCAATGAATACCGATTCTGCAACGGGGCCTTCGGAAGGTCCGAAACACTGGAATGATTCACCGGGATGTTCGGAGAAGCAGTTGAGGTTAAGGCAGTCGTTCCAGTCGGCACGGCCGATAAGAGGAAGACCGTGAGGTCCCTTGTTGTTTACTGTAAAATCAAAGGATCTCTTAAGATGTTCCATAAGAGTGGTGGCAACAGACATATCGTTGTCGTAGGGAACAGTCTCTTTAAGTATTGAAATATCACCTGTTTCGCGAACATATGCGGATGTGCCTGCGATGAGCCATAAGGGGTCATCGTTGAATCCGGAACCGATGTCCGAGTTGCCGCGCTTGGTGAGCGGCTGATACTGATGGTATGCGGAACCGTTCTGGAACTGCGTCGAAGCGATATCGATTATACGCTCTCTTGCACGTTCGGGAATAAGGTGTACAAATCCGAGAAGGTCCTGGTTGGAATCTCTGAAGCCCATTCCGCGTCCGATACCGGATTCATAATAAGAAGCCGAACGTGACATGTTGAATGTGACCATACACTGGTACTGGTTCCAGATGTTGACCATTCTGTTGACTTTGTCGTTGTTGGATTCAACGGTATAGATCGAAAGAAGATCGTCCCAGTAAGCATTGAGCTTTGCAAAAGCAGCATCAACATCGGCATCGGTCTTGTATTTGGCAAGCATGGCATTTGCGGGTGCTTTGTTGACTACATTCTTGGATTCCCATTTCTGATCTACGGGATTCTCGCAGTATCCGAGCACGAATATGAAAGACTTGCTCTCACCGGGATTAAGAGTGATGTTTATCTGATGTACGGCTACAGGTGACCATCCGTGTGCTTCGGAACCTGTGCACTTGCCGTTAAATACCGCTTCGGGATCGTGGTTATCATGATATGCACCCAGGAATGCATCTCTTGATGTATCAAATCCGTCGATGGGTGCGTTTACCGAGTAGATCGCATAGTGATTACGACGCTCTCTGTATTCTGTCTTGTGATAGATCGTGGAACCGATGATCTCAACTTCACCTGTGGAGAAGTTTCTCTGGAAGTTCTTCATATCATCGTCTGCGTTCCACAGACACCATTCAACATATGAAAAAAGCTTAAGTTCTTTGGTTTCGGAAGAATTGTTGGTAAGAACTACTCTGTTGATCTCGCAAGTATCGTCTGTAGGTACAAAAGCAAGAACTTTGGCGTTCACACCGTTTTTGGAAGAATCCCATTTGCTGTATCCGATACCGTGACGACACTCATAAGAGTCGAGTTCGGTCTTAACGGGCTGCCAGCCGGGATTCCATACGGTATCGCCGTCTTTTATATAGAAATATTTACCGTTTGTGTCGGCGGGAACATTGTTGTAACGATATCTCGTGATACGTAAGAGCTTGGCATCTTTGTAAAAAGAATAACCGCCGGCGGTATTCGAGATGAGTGAAAAGAAATCGTTGGAACCGAGATAGTTGATCCAGGGCAACGGAGTCTTAGGGGTAGTAATGACATACTCTTTGTTTTGGTCGTCAAAATATCCGAATTTCATGTTTTCCTCCAATACTGTATGATGATTGATAGCTTTACCCGAAACGAAATCGATTAAGTAAAATGATAAAAAAAATAAAACATCGATTCATTTGCATGTTCATTATATAAGATGTGATGTCCAAAATCAAGAAAAAGAATTGGTCCGGGATATAGAAATTTTGGAAAATAATCTGTAATATTTGAAAAATAAGGGATTGAAAAAGAAAATATCGTCATGATATACTGAATTTACGAAAACGATTAAGATATGAAACGGGGAACGTCAGATGGTATCTATGAAAGACATTGCCAAGGCATGTAATGTGTCGGTGGCTACGGTCAGCAAGGCACTCAACGATCAATCCGATATAGGTGAAAAGACCAGGAACCATATCAAGAAGGTCGCCAAAGAAATGGGCTATTTTCCCAATGCCCAGGCAAGAGCCCTTCGTACCAACCGGTCATACAATATCGGTGTACTGTTTGTGGATGAGGGCCGGAGCGGTCTTACCCATGATTACTTTTCAAAAGTACTCGACAGTTTCAAAGAAGAAGTTGAACAGCACGGATACGATCTTACATTCATAAATTGCAGTTCCAAAGACCGTAAGAGATATTCATATCTTGAACACAGCAGATACAGAGGCTTTGACGGTATCGTGATCGCCTGTATCGATTTCAACGATCCCGAAGTGACTGAACTGGTCAACTCTGATATACCACTTGTTACCATAGACTACATCTTCAATAACAAGAGTGCGGTCGTATCAAACAATTATGACTGCATGCAGGAACTTGTTAAGTATGTTGTAAGCCTCGGCCATCGTCGCATCGCATACATCTGCGGTGAGGATAATGCAGTAACTCAGAAGCGTCTGGCTGCTTTTTACAATGTGCTCGAAGAAAACGGAATTGCTGTTTCGGACGATCTTGTCCTACACGGTCATTACCGTGATATTGCCGGAGCGGAAAAGAAAACACTTGATATTCTTAAAATGAAGGACCCGGTAACCTGTATCATATACAGTGACGACTATTCCGCGATCGGAGGTATGAATGCCATAAGGTCAAAAGGCCTTTCAATTCCCGAAGATATATCGATCGCAGGATATGACGGCGTAACCGCCGCTTCGCTTATGGATCCTTCGATCACCACGATAAGACAGAACACCGGTGAGATAGGTCGTATAGCTGCGGTAAAACTTATAAATCTTATTGAAAAACCCAAGACAACGGTTGAGGAAACTCTGGTGGTAGAAGGAATACTTGAACCCGGAAAGACGGTTGCCAGGATAAACTGAGAGTCAAATACCCAATAATACAGAAAAGAGACCGTCATGCGGTCTCTTTTCGCTTGGGGAGCATAAAATTGGTCTGCTATTTCCTGAGAAAATAACAGGGATAAACTTATGACGAAACTCTTGCTCCGTCATAGTTGTATTGTAGTACTTTAGTACTAAAAATGCAATAGTTTTCTGACAAGAAAATAGTACTAAAGTACTATTTGTAACAATTCGGACCGCCAAAAGATTTTATTGAATGAACAAAGGCTATAGGATATATTGATTTTATGAGAAAATATGAGCTGATCGCTCCTTGTCATTTTGGACTGGAGAGCGTACTTAAAAGAGAAATAGACGATCTTGGATATGATGTTTCCAAGGTGGAAGACGGTAAAGTTACTTTCCTTGGTGACGAGGAGGCGGTAGCACGGGCCAATATTTGTTTAAGGACTGCCGAGAGGATCCTTATAAAGATCGGCTCTTTCAAGGCGACCACCTATGACGAACTCTTTGAGGCTACCAAGGCTCTTGAATGGGAGTCTTATATTCCGCGTGACGCAAGGTTTAACGTAGTCAAGGCATCGGGCATCAAATCAAAACTTTTTTCTCCTTCGGATATCCAGTCCATCATGAAGAAGGCCATGGTCGAGCGACTTAAGGGCGTATACGGTATAAACTGGTTTGATGAAACGGGAGTGGATATCGCAATAAGGACTACCATATTAAAAGATGAAGTGACAGTTGGGCTTGATACCACAGGTACAAGTCTTCATAAGCGCGGATACCGAAAGCTTGTTGCCAAAGCTCCTATTGCGGAAAATCTTGCAGCGGCACTTATTATGCTGACACCCTGGAGAGGTGACAGGATTCTCGCCGATCCCTTCTGCGGTTCCGGAACATTTCCGATAGAAGCGGCTATGATGGCTGCAAATATGGCTCCCGGAATGAACAGGACTTTTAAAGGGATGGGGCTTGATCACATTGTAGCTCCGACTGTCTGGAAAGATGCATTTGAAGAAGCTCATGACGAGGTTAGTTTGCCTGCCTCAGCAGATATCACGGGATTTGACATTGATGCTTCGATGATCGAAACCGCAAGAGCAAACGCAAAACTGGCGGGGGTTGAAAAACTTGTAAGATTTGAGAAGCGCGATGTAAAAGACTTTACCCATCCCGGTAAATACGGTTTCATGATCACAAATCCTCCGTACGGCGAAAGACTGAATGTCGATGAACTTAACGTACTTTATAAAACTCTTTCAGACAGTTACAAAGCGCTCGATAACTGGTCGTTGTTTGTGATAACTTCCTATGAAAACGCCGCAACGGCAATGGGACTTAAACCCGATAAAAATCGTAAAATATATAACGGTATGCTTAAGACATATTTTTATTCGTTTATGGGGCAAAAACCGGACAGGAATAAGCAGTGAAGGAAACGATATTCGATCGCAGGAAATTTACAATCATATACATAGCGGCATTATCCGTTCTTGCAGTGCTCTCGATGACGCTGATGCTCATTTTTGCATCTCAAAAAGTCGTGATCGTGTCTGCAAAAGATGCTGAAGAACTGGCAAAAGAAAAAGCGACAAACGAATTGACCGAATCGGTAAAAAGCGGTAAAACACTGCTTTTGGAGGTCAGATCGACTCATGACAACGGTATCATAAACATTTCTTTGCCATCACATCTCAAACAGGATGATGTAGGGATCAGTATACGACCGGACCTTAAAAAAACATCTCTTATCTTTAGCGGAGATGTTTCGGAACATTTTATCAACAATCCACCGTCGGGTGATTTTACGGGAGTGGGTTCCGTTACGATAGAATCATCGGAAAACATGACTGTTATGAGTTTTATAACAGATGATATCCTATATCCCGACTTTAATTTTACGGGGCACACTTTAACCGCATCGTTTTTGCCGATCGAGCGTGAAAAGCCGGTGGTGGTGATCGATGCCAGATACGGCGGTGAACAGCCCGGAACAATGGCGGGTCAGATCGCCGAAAAAGACATTAATTTAAGACTTGCAAACAGGATCCGCCTGGCAGGTGCCGATCGTGATTACAGGATATACCTTTTAAGAACGAGTGATGAGACGCTGAGTACGGAAGAGCGCTTAAGGATCGTAAATATTCTTGATGCGGATTATTATGTACAGCTGTCTCTGGGTTCGGATGTTTCTGATACCAAAGTATTTGGTATGAGCGCGGTATACAATTCTTCATATTACAGAAATGAACTCGAAAATGTCGACTTTGCGGATGCTCTTCTTAAAAATGCCGCATTGTTTGCATCCGACAGAGCCATCGGTCTTGAAAGTGCCGATGAAGAAGATGTTATCCTGATGGCACTTAAGATCGCTTCAGCACGTTTAAATGCCGGAACCATAACCAATCCCAGGGAAGCGGAACTTCTGTTAAAGGATGAATACCTGGATAAGATTGCACAGGGAATATTAAATGCACTGGACGGTGTTGTAAAATGAAAAAGCTTATATTTGCTACCGGTAATCGGGATAAAATGAACGAGATCAGGGATATAATGGACGATCTCGGATTTGAAGTCACATCGATGCGTGAAGAAGGCATCGAATCGGACCCCGATGAGACCGGAACCACATTTGAAGAAAATGCGATGATCAAAGCACGGGCGGTGCACGAGATATGTGTTGAGCGCGGTATTGAGGCGATCGTACTGTCCGATGATTCGGGACTTGAGATCGATTGTCTTAACGGTGAACCCGGAATCTATTCCGCAAGATATCTTGGCAGGGATACGACTTATGCCGAGAAAAACGCAAACCTCATCGACAGAGTCGATAAAACCGGAGACAAAGACCGTACGGCACGATTTGTCTGCGCGGTTGCCGCCGTATTTCCGGACGGACGTGAGTTTGTGGTACGCGGGACAATTGAAGGCTCGGTAGCCCATCAGGCATCGGGAAACAAAGGATTCGGATACGATCCCATCTTTTATGTCAAAGAACTCGGCTGTACGACAGCGGATATTCCCGAAGAGCACAAAAACCGTATCAGCCACAGGGGAGTCGCACTTCGCATGATGAAAGAAATATTGCTCAAAGAAACGGACAGCGGTAAAAATAATGGGTGATATTTATGAACTTGAAAAAAGCGGATTTGATGTAAGATCCGGTATTACTTATGCGGGAGGAGAGTCACGATATATCGCGACTCTTTCGATGTATGCATCTTCTTATGATACTATGTCCGAAAAGCTTAAAGAGCTTTGGAAGGCGGGCAATACGGGAGATTTTGCCATTACCGTTCATGCGGTCAAATCAAGTTCAAAACTGATCGGTGCCGAAGAAGTGTTTGAACTTGCACGATCTATGGAAGAATGGGCTGCTTCGGGTGATGTCAAAAACGTAGGGGATAATCTTGATCGCCTTCTTGAAATGTATGAAGGAGTCGTTAAAACCATAAGACCTTATGCAAATACCGGAACACAGGCGGAAGCGGTGGATCTTATAGGAAGGAAAGAGGCAATAGATCTTCTTCACCTTGTCGCGGAAGATTTTGATAATTTTGACGATCTCTCGGCCATAGAGCATTTAAAGCACCTGAGCGGCTATCTTTTTGACTCAGAACTTAAATCCAAATTTGATTATCTGCTACAATGCGCCGATGAATTTCTCTATGATGATGGGCTTAAAACCGCCAATGAGATGATCACTGCCATGGAATAAAGACGTATATTGATTAAAGAATCTGTACGGAAAAGGATTCATAATATGCAGGATAAAAACAAAGTCAACAGAATACTCGGAAAAATAATAACGTTTGTTTTTGGGGCGATCGTTCTTTTTGCGATAGCGTTTTTTGTTGCGGATCTTATAAAGGGCAAAAGGCCGGATCTGCTTCCCTATAAGTGCGATGAGATATCGGAGTGGACATGGGTGCGCGAAAATGAGAACGTTAAGCTAAGACTTCCCTGCTATGTGGCTGCCGATCCCGGTGAGACGGTTGTTCTTGAGCGAAAAGCTCCCGATGAGATATACGGTGATATGTGGATCGATTATTTTACCGGAAGAGATTCGGATGTCTATGTGGGAGATTCATTAAGATTAAGATTTCGTTCCAAAGAAAATACGATAATCGGCGGTGTTAATAAGTCCATACATATGTATATCCCGCTTGAACCCGGGGATGAAGGTAAGACTATCAGGATCGTGCGATGTTCAAAAGATAACAGCGGAAGTCTTAATACATTGTATGTCGGAACTGCGCTGGGACTTGTTGAGCGAATCATGGTAAAGAACGTCTGGCATTACATGTCTATAGTAACACTCCTGATAATCGCCGTTTTTTCTATTGCGATCGGATTTTTGCTTAATGTCTCACATAAGGGAAGAAGCCATATCGGTTTCGTAGGCTTCGGTGTATTGCTGGTAGGTTTATGGCTTATACTGGACTCGGAACTATATCAGTTTGCGTTCAGAAACTACTATATTGACGGTACGATGTCATTTATAGTGA
>CACYCC010000174.1 GCA_902772805.1 uncultured Lachnospiraceae bacterium
CTCTACACCAGATGGTATCAGTTTGGCGCATTTCTTCCTATGTTCAGAGCGCACGGTACCGACTGTGACAGAGAACTCTGGATGCTGCAGGGCGAGTTTTACGATGCATGCCTTAAGGCAAACCGCCTCCGTTACCGCCTGATGCCTTACATATATTCGGAAGCCGGAAAGGTATGGCTTAAGGATAAGTCGTTCATCAGATTCCTTTCCTTTGACTTTACAAACGATAAGGCAACATGGGACATCACCGATCAGTACATGTTCGGAGGATCGCTGATGGTCTGCCCCGTACTTACGCCGATGTACTATGACGAGTCGGGCGATCCGCTTGACAGGGGCGGATGTGGCAATACCGCCGGCACTGATATCGCCGCCGCGGGTGTTCCGAAGGCTAGGAAAGTATACTTCCCGAAGGGATGCGACTGGTACGATATTGAAACGGGCGAAAAATATGCGGGCGGCAGCACCGCTACAGTCAGCGCACCGCTTGACAAGATTCCCGTATTTGCGCGCGAGGGCAGTGTTATTCCCGTAACAGAGCCTGCACTTTCTACCGAAGAGCAGACCGGACCCATCACGTATCTGCGATTCCCCAAAACTTACAGAGGATATGAAATGTATACCGACGCGGGTGACGGATACGCCTACGAAAACGGGGAATACAAACTTGAAATCGTATAACGAAGATATGCAGCGGACCCGGCAAAATGCCGGGTCCTTTTTTGCTGATTTAAAATGGGAATTTTGCCGAAATTTCGCGCGTTCTGAGTCATATCACAAATTTTTGCATTACAAAATGTAAAAAATACTTGACAAGACAAAATGTAAGGTATATATTACAAAATGTAAGTTGCGAACAATTGTATCGATGCATCATAAACGCTCTTGGCCGGGGCATGACTCAATCAAGGAGAATAAAGATGGAAAATACAAATCAAATCATCGATCAGGTAAATCCCGAAGTCCGCGACGAAGGGATAGTTGACAAAGTAGGTTTAAGATATGCGATCGGACTTGCGATCATGCTGGGATCACAGTTTTTGGTTTCAATGCTGGTAAAGTGGCTGGCACCGAATCTTCAGGATAAACTTGGCGCGAACTTCAGTGTCGTGATGATCCTTATCTGTAACGGACTGATCGCTCTTACGGCAATGTTTCTTTTGAACAGAAACGTTCCCGTACACAAGGTTCCCAAGCAGAAACTCGGAGAGGGAAGATATATCAAAGCGATATTCATATGTTACGGAGTGATGATAATCGGATCGCTCATCGGTGTGGCAGTCACTTTCCTGATCACAGGCAAGATGAACAATGTTATCGATCAGGCCTTCAGCGGATCCTCATCACTTCTTATGATATTTGTGGTAGGTATCTGCGGACCGATATACGAGGAACTTATCTTCAGAAAGATCCTTATCGACAGAATGTCAAGATACGGCGAGAAATTTGCCATCATAGCTTCGGGAGTAATGTTCGGACTGTTCCACGGAAACTTCCAGCAGGTCTTTTATGCAATGTTTTTGGGATTTGTATTCGCCTATGTATATGTTAAATCCCGCAACATCCTTTATTCGATATCAATGCATATGATCATCAATCTCTATACATCGGCGGTACTTATGCCGCTTATGCAAAAAGCAGGAACCGACATAATGTCTCAGATGTACTTGAGCCTTGCCATTATAGTTGAATTCGGAGCGGCTTTTGCGGGCATCATCATATTACTTGTAAATTTAAAGAAGATAAAAGTAACGGAAACTCTTGCCAATCCCGGCAAGGCGGGCAAACTTTTCACCAGCTGGGGAATGTGGCTGTTTTATGCGGTCATCATCGGATTGTTCTTATTAATGTATCTGTATAAAGGAGTATAAAGAAAATGGATAAAGGCATGTTTTTATCGGTATCAATAGGTCTGGTAATCGGTCTGCTCCTGTCGGTCGTGCTGATCACCGTGATAATAAGGCGCGACAATTCACTTAAGGGTAACTATGACGAACGCCAGGAACTTAACCGTGGAAGAGCATTTAAAGGCGGTTTTTACACAGTTTTGATCTGCTGCGGAGTCATATGGTTTCTGGGTATGGCTAAATACGAATTTAACTGTGATGCCGGATTTCTGGCGGGAATCGCTGCTTCCTTCGGATTGATGGTATACGGTGTGATAGCCGTTGCACTTGATGCGTATCTTGCATTGAATGACAGGCCCGGAACAACCATAGGCTGTATGGCCGCGATAGCGATCGTAAATTATCTTGTATTTTTGATGTATTACAACATGGGTTTTGTCGTAAGGGACGGAAAACTCACATCCGGTTGCGTGAATCTGATGATAGCTATAGCGCTCACCGTTATTTTGGGCGCAGTGCTGATCAAACGTTTTACGGATAAGGGAGGCGGCGATGAAGAATCTTAAGATAAAGGCTGCAAGGGCCGGCAAAGATCTTTCGCAGGACGATCTCGCCCGTATGTGCGGAGTCTCTCGCCAGACCATCAATGCCATAGAAAAGGGGGATTATAATCCCACCATTAAATTGTGCCTGGCTATCTGCAAAGCACTCGACAAAACTTTGAACGATCTTTTTTGGGAGGAGAATTAGAGATGATAGAGATCAACGGACTTACTAAGATCTACAAACTCACGGCCAAGAAAAAACGTGAGTTAAAAACCGACAAGGATGTCAAGATCGCGGTAAACGGCTTAAGCCTTACCGCAAAACCCGGTGAGATCACCGGACTTTTAGGCCCCAACGGAGCCGGCAAGACCACGACGTTAAGATGCGTGGCAACACTTCTTACGCCAACCAAGGGTGATATCAAGGTGTGCGGATACGACACGATCAAAGACGCACAGAAGGTAAGAGATTCCATTTGCTTTTTGACAAATGAGATCAAACTGGACGAACATTTTTCGGTTGAGTATCTCTTTAATTTCTTCGGAAAATTAAAGAACTTAAGCGATGA
>CACYCC010000175.1 GCA_902772805.1 uncultured Lachnospiraceae bacterium
CTTATCTCGGGACTCAGTGATGTGATCTGTGTGGTCGAGGCACGCCTTAAGAGCGGTACGATGATAACCGTTGATTCGGCGCTTGAACAGGGCCGGGAAGTTTATGCGGTACCCGGACGCATTACCGACCGGTCGAGCCGGGGATGCCATGAGCTTATAAAGCAGGGAGCGGCCATAGTCAGCTCACCCGATGATTTTGTGCGGGAAATAACGGAAAACTACGGCTTTGCCGATAAAGGCAAAGGACCCGGCGAAAGCGTTCTTTTGCCTGATTTAAGAAGGAAGGAAACGTATAATGACGATGAAAGGCGCGTCATGGAAATACTCGGAAGCGATTCGCTGGTGCTTGAAGAGATCATAAACGCATCGGGGCTCGGATTTGAAAAAACGATGAGCGCGATCGAATCTCTTACGATGCGGGGAATCGTTAAAAATATCGGAGCCGGCAGATTTGTTAAGGATCGTAATGAGAATATTTAATCTTGAATAATTAAACATTTTAGTGTATATTACAACACGATTGCTTCGGTAAACGAAGAAAATCGGTTCGTTCACTACATGATAAAAAGGTTGGGACCGTTTATGGCAAAGAATCTGGTTATTGTGGAATCGCCCGCAAAAGTAAAGACTATAAAGAAATTTCTGGGGAATAATTATGAAGTGGTCGCAAGTTACGGACACGTAAGAGACCTTCCCAAAAGCTCTTTGGGAATCGATGTCGAACACGATTTTGACCCCAAATATATTACGATAAGGGGAAAAGGAGATGTGCTGGCCACACTTCGAAAAGAAGTGAAAAAGGCTGAGAAAGTATATCTCGCAACCGACCCTGACCGCGAAGGAGAGGCTATCTCATGGCATCTTTGTGAGGCTTTAAAGCTCGATCCCAAGAAAACATCCAGGATCACTTTCAACGAGATCACCAAAAACGCAGTTAAGGCATCTCTTAAGAACGCCAGGAAACTGGACATGGATCTGGTGGACGCACAGCAGGCGCGCAGAATGCTTGACAGAATGGTGGGATACAGGATATCTCCGCTCTTGTGGGCCAAGATAAAGAGAGGCTTAAGTGCCGGACGTGTACAGAGCGTTGCACTTAAGATGATATGTGACCGTGAGGCCGAGATCGAGGCATTTACTCCCGAAGAGTTCTGGTCAATAGATGTTGTTTTAAAAGCAAAAGGTATTTCAAAACCCTTAACATGCAAGTATTACGGAACGGCCGGCAAAAAGTGCGATCTTCACAGTGAGCAGGAAACGAACGATGTGATAAAGGCCGTAAAAGGCAAGAAATTCAGCGTTACGGAAGTAAAGAAGAGCGAACGTTCACGAAAAGCTCCGCTTCCTTTTACAACATCCACTCTTCAGCAGGAAGCCAGCAAGGCACTTAACTTCTCCACGCAAAAGACCATGCGTGTGGCACAGAGCTTATATGAAGGAATAGAGATGGGAGCCGATACCGTCGGCGTCATCACATATTTAAGAACGGATTCGACAAGAGTTTCCGCTGAAGCCGAAAAGTCACTTGCCGAATATATCAAAAAGACTTACGGCGACAAGTATTTAAATGACGAGACGGTTGAAAAGAACGGCGGTGCCAAGATCCAGGACGCACATGAAGCCATCAGACCTACCGATGTATCTCGTACTCCCAAGGATATGAAGGCATATCTTTCAAGGGATGAGTTAAGGCTTTATACGCTTATCTGGAACCGTTTTGTGGCAAGCCGCATGAAAGATGCGATATATGAATCGACAAATGTGAAACTCGCATGCGGAGAGCATTTATTTACCATGACGGCATCGAAACTCGTATTTGACGGTTTCATGAACGTATATATGGAAGCGGTGGAAGACAAAGTTGTCGGTGATGCCGCCGATCAGAATGTATTTACGGGTAAGATCGACGAGAAGACCGAACTTACGGTATCCGATATAGATTCAAAGCAGCATTTTACTCAGCCGCCGGCTCATTATACCGAGGCATCCCTGGTAAGAGCTTTGGAAGAATTCGGAATAGGACGTCCCAGTACTTACGCGCCTACCATAACCACCATACTTGCAAGGCATTATGTTACAAAAGAAGGCAAGAACATATTTGTTACCGATCTCGGAGAGGTTGTCAACAATATGATGAAGGATGCCTTCCCGTCTATTGTAGATTTAAACTTTACGGCCAATATGGAGACGCTTCTTGACGGTATCGGAGAAGGCGAGATAAAGTGGAAGACCGTTTTAAAGAATTTCTATCCCGATCTTGACGAGGCGGTCAAGCAGGCCGAAAAGGATCTTGAACACGTAAAGGTTCAGGATGAAGTGACCGATGAAGTCTGTGAACTCTGTGGCAGAAATATGGTCATAAAGTACGGCCCGCACGGAAAATTCCTGGGATGTCCGGGGTTCCCGGAGTGTCGTAACACCAAACCTTTTTACGAAAAGATCGGTGTGGCCTGTCCGAAATGCGGCAAGGAGGTCGTGATAAGGCATACCAAGAAGGGCAGACGTTATTACGGATGTATCAACAATCCCGAATGCGATTACATGGTATGGCAGCGCCCGAAGCCCGAAAATTCCGAAAACGGCAACGACAAGAAATGATCATATGAGTTTATAAGGCTGTATCTTACGATGCAGCCTTTTGTTTTATCCAAAGGTATCGGTGTGTTGTTCGGCAATAATTCGATTTGTGTATAAAAACAGAAAAATTAATTGCTGATTAATGGCAATTGTGATAAAATTTAAAAAGTATTCAGCACATTCTGAAAAATGATACGAGGGGGATATACAGATGAGCAGTGTTCAGTTACTCGATAAAACGCGTAAAATAGGTAAATTGCTTCATAACAACAACTCCAGCAAAGTTGTTTTCAATGACATCTGTAAAGTCATGAAAGATATACTCAATTCCAATATCCTGGTCATCAGTAAAAAGGGTAAGGTGCTCGGAATCGGAAATATGGCAGGTATAGATGTCATCGACGAACTGCTTGAAAATACGGTGGGCGGTTTTATTGATTCTATGTTAAACGAACGTCTCCTGGCCGTTCTTTCCACCAAGGAGAACGTCAATCTTACGACACTCGGATTTGAGAGGACGGATATCACCAGGTTCCAGGCCGTTATCACACCTATCGAGATAGC
>CACYCC010000176.1 GCA_902772805.1 uncultured Lachnospiraceae bacterium
GTTCTTGCATTATTGTCGCGCATTAAGGCCTTGCGGGGATTGTTTGATAAGATAAACGGTGACAAGCGCCTGTTTATGATACTTAAAGCAGGCCTTTTATTGTTGATGTTTGTTATCTCTCTTATCTGGGTGTTTTCCACCCGCTTTACGCCTTTCGGGGACGCCTCATGGCTTCATGATGCGGCCGAAAATTACCGTAACGGCATTTTCACTGATTTCGAAAACGGCTGGTACAACTATATCGATCTTTATCCGTTTCAGACAAGGACACTTCTTTTATATGTGATAATCGATTCGATATTCGGCGGATACAGGCTGATGGTCTATCAGGTCATAAACTGCCTTTGTACCGTGCTTATGTTGTGGTCACTTCAGGATATAGCGGGCCTTTCTGGTGCAACCTATTCGGAGCGCCTTTTCGTGGTGCTTGCCGCTATGCTGTGGCCGCCGGTACTTTTGTATAATTCATTCATCTACGGAAATGTCCCGGGCCTTGCGCTTATCCTTTTTTCACTCGCAATGTGGATAAGACATTTCAATTCCGAAAAGCTTGTGGATATCTTTCTTTTTGCGGGTGTCATTTCCGCCGCACTCGCCTTCTGCTTTAAATCGAATTTCCTGATATTCATCATAGCCATGGTTATCTATGGTGTATTTAAGACTTTTTCACGTGACGTTAACGGCAACAGGGGCCTCTCTTTTAAAACAGCGGTTTTACGCCTGATGATCTCACTTGTGGGTCTGGCCGTATTTTTACTCATCATCGCCATCGTCCCCCGCAAGATCGCAACCTCGGTATCGGGTGAACCCTTAAGCGAAGGCATGGCGACGATCAGCTGGATCGAGATGGGGATCACCGAATCGACCGCGGGCCCCGGATGGTATACCGATGATTCCAAGCGTGAATATCAGGCCGCGGAATTCAAGACAGAACCTATGGTTAAGATGTGCCGCGAAAATATCAAAGCACGCCTGGATCATTTCAAAGCGCACAAGGATTCCGCCGTAAGTTTCTTTTTGCGTAAGACCGCCTCACAGTGGAATGAGCCGAGTATGGAAAGCTTCTGGATACTTAGAGGTTCGGAAAAAGAAAACATATCACCCCGTCTCATTGATATGACATCTTATCCGGGCTATGTTAAAGCGGTCTCCTTGCTTGACCTGATGCACCTTTTGATAGCGGCCGGATGTGTCATCTTCATACTGACTTTCAAACGGTCCGAAAAGTCCTTGGAACAGCTTCTGCTTCCGATGGTATTTATAGGATTTTTCGTGTTCCACTTTTTCTGGGAAGCAAAATCCCAGTATGCGTATCTTGCATGGGTTGCCATGATCCCGACCGTTGTTATGGGATATCACGATCTTTCGGTAAAGATCAGCACTGCACTCAAAGGAAAAGCCGAGTCCCCGGTAAGCCCTGAAAAAGATAAAGGCCCCGCGCGTCCCCTTACAATAATAAAACTTGTTATGACAGTTCTTACATTAATACTGCTCATAACACTTTCCGTAAAAGGATTCACTCACGACCTTACCCGCGACAATGCGGATTTTGCCGAATATATGTCTGAAAACTTTTAAAAACCTCCCTTTTTGAAAGGGAGGTTTTCTATTCTTATTTGGAGCATTCTTCGATCAGTTTCATGATCGTAAGAGTAGGCTGCATCTGGTCCGATTTGTTCATCGCATCGATGAAGGTCTGCCTGTTTTCGTAAAGATGCGCAAGAGCGTTCATGAAACTCTTTTCATCAAGGTCTTCTTCGTGGAGTACCATCGAAAATCCCTGTTTTTCAAATGATGCCGCATTGAGTAGCTGGTCGCCTCTGCTTGCCGAAGCGGGAAGCGGTATTAAAAGATTGGGTTTTCTGAGTGCCAGCAGTTCGCAGATGGAATTGGCGCCCGCTCTTGATACCACAATGTCGCTTAATGCGATGGCATCCTTTAAGCCTTCTTTTAAGAACTCAAACTGAGCATATCCGGGTTTGTTGAGTAACAGGTTATCCATCTTATCTTTACCGCATATATGGATCACCTGATATTCGTTTAAGAGCTTGGGAAGCGTGGAACGTACGATCTTATTGATACTGCCTGCACCCTGACTGCCGCCGATAACCAGTATGACGGGCTTGTCATCGGTAAATCCGCACATTTCCATTCCGCGTGAACGACTGCCTTCGGTAAGTTCTGTACGGATCGGAGTTCCGGTAAGAACTGCTTTTCCTTCGGGGAGATACTGCATTGTCTCGGGGAAGTTACAGCAGACCTTGGTGGCTACCGGGAAACAGAGCTTGTTGGCAAGTCCTACTGTAATGTCCGATTCATGGATTATGCAGGGGATCTTAAGTGTCGAAGCCGCACGGATCACGGGAACGCTCACAAAACCGCCTTTTGAAAAGATGATGTCGGGTTTTATCTTTTTAAGAAGTTTCCTTGATTCAGCAAAACCTTTCATGATCCTGAAGGGATCGCTGAAATTCTTGGGATCGAGATATCTTCTTAATTTACCGGTCGATACGCCGTAATAGGGGATCCCGAAATCGGCGATGAGCTTTTTCTCGATACCGTCGTAAGATCCGATATATGTGATGTCGTATCCGGCCTTTTTAAGTTCCGGTATAAGTGCAAGGTTGGGTGTAACATGACCGGCCGTGCCGCCACCCGTCAAAACTATCTTTTTACCCATTTCTGTATTTCCTTTGATCACGCATTCTGCGCTTTATATGCCTTAAGAGCCTGTGCAAACTGATCGGGGCAAGATGTGGATCTCGGTCCGCAGGTAATGCCCGAAAGTCTTTCGATGGCTTCGTCTACGCTCATTCCCTTTACAAGGGCATTGAGACCTTTGTGGTTTCCGTCGCATCCGCCGGTAAACACCACGCTTTTAACTATATTGTCTTCAACTTCAAAATTGATATCTACAGCGCATATTCCCTTGGGTGTGTAATGCATATATCTTTCCTCCGTTATTAAATGCCGAACAGTTCCGCATATGCCTTGAGTGCTCCGTCGGTGTTGCCTGCAAGAACCTTCTTGGCAAGTACTTTACCGAGTTGTACGCCTTCCTGGTCGAAACTGTTTAAGTTCCAGATAAATCCCTGGAACATAACCTTGTTTTCAAAGTGAGCAAGAATTGCACCGAGAGCTTCGGGAGTCAGGCATTCGCCGACGATCAGGCTTGAAGGACGGTTTCCCTCAAAATACTTGTTGGGATTCTCGTCATCCTTGCCGCATGCAAATGCCATGATCTGTGCGGTAACATTTGCACAGAGTTTGGCCTGGCTTGTGCTGTTCTCGATGATAACATCGTTTTCGGTCTGATTTTTCTTAAATCCGATGAACTGAAGCGGGATTATATCTGTTCCCTGATGTAATAACTGGTAAAAAGAATGCTGTCCGTTTGTGCCGGGTTCACCGAATATAACGGGACCTGTTACATAAGATACGGGCGCACCGAAACGGTTTACGCTCTTGCCGTTTGATTCCATGTCAAGCTGCTGAAGGTGTGCGGGGAATCTTGAAAGAGCCTGCGAATAAGGAAGTACCGCTGTTGTACCCATACCGAGCACGTTTCTTTCGTATACGCCGATAAGTGCATCGAGCATTGCGGGATTTTTGCGGACATCTTTGTTTTTGGATAACTTGTCTTCCTCGGCCGCGCCGTTTAAGAATCTTGCAAATATTTCGGGACCGAATGCAAGCGATAAGATAGCTCCGCCCACCGAAGAAGTTGATGAATACCTTCCGCCTATAAAGTCGTCCATAAAGAACGCGGTAAGATAATCGGAACTCTTTGCAAGAGGTGAAGTTTCGCTTGTAACGGCGATCATATGCTTGGAGGGATTAAGACCTGCCTTTTTAAGAGCATCTTTTACAAATGATTCGTTGGTAAGTGTTTCAAGAGTGGTACCTGATTTTGATACGAGTATGAAAATGGAGTGCTCTACATCAATGCCGTTAAGGACTCCCGTTGCGTCATCGGGATCGACGTTACTGATAAATCTTGCTTCCATTTTAAAGAAACCGTTCTTTTTGGCCCAGTTTTCAAGGCTTAAATACATTGCTCTGGGACCGAGATCGGATCCGCCGATACCGATCTGTACGGCTGTAGTGAACTTTTCGCCCTTTTCGTTTACAATCTCACCGGCGTGAACTTTGTTTGCAAAGTCGGCAATTTTCTTTTGCTCGGAAAGGTAAAACTCACGCTTGTTGACACCGTCGATCACCACATCGTTACCGAGCTGGCCGCGTGTAAGCTGATGAAGAACACGTCTGTTCTCACCGGGATTCATGATCTCGCCATTGTAAAGAGCGGCAAACTTATCGGTAAGTTCAGCTTCGTCGGCAAGCTTCTGAAGGGTATCAACGATCTTTTCGTCAACAGCCTTGGCCGCATAGTTATATGAAAGTGTTCCGGACATGGGAACGGTGAACTCCTTAACACGTTTTGCACCGTTTTCGCCGGCCATTTCGTTTTTAAGAATAACACTGTCCTTAAGTGACTTGAGCTCAGTAAAAGCATTCAGTTCATCAAGATTTTTGTAATTCATGTTTAACCTCACTTTTATATGATTGTTATTGAGTAATAATAGTACCCCACTTCCGCTTTTTTTTCAATATGTATGGGTGCGATGACACTTAAAGTCTCTTTCATATTGTGCGCATCTGTGATAGAGTATGATAGAGTGAGAATGCTGATTTTTATTCTGATGATATATGGAGTTTTTTATGAAGTATTCCGACGGTAAAGATTACAAAGCCATAGCGATTTGCACCGCCAAATTTGACGATATGGAAGGCATAGATTTTATAAAGAGTTTCAGGAAGATATGTCTTGCCAACAATTACAGGATGTTTGTGTTCAGTTCCATGGTGGACTTCTATACCTCATCCGAAAACGATAAAGGTGAAGAAGAAATATACAGTCTCATGGAGCCTGATCATTTTGACGCGGTCATTATCGATTCGGTCGCTTTTAAGGGGCCGGGATTTGCCGAGCGTATCGCAAAGCGCGTTCTTGATGCAGGCGTTCCCTGCATATCGCTCGTTCGTCCGTTAGAGGGATGTATCAACATAAGATACAGATTTTCAGACGGTTTTGAGGAAGTGGTGCGTCATATGATCGAGCACCATAAGCCCAAACACGTTAATTTCATCGCAGGCATGAAGAACAACATCTTCTCGGATGAAAGGCTTGCGATCTTTAGAAAAGTTATGGCCGAAAACGGTCTTGAAGTCGAAGAAGACAGGATAGATTACGGCGGATTCTGGGAAGGTCCCACCACCGCTGTAATGGACAGATTTTTATCTTCAGGTAAACCCATAGACTGTATCATATGCGCCAACGACCTTATGGCAATGGAAGCCTGCAGAAAGTTAAGACTTGCAGACATCAGAGTGCCCGAGGATGTGATCGTCTCAGGATTTGACGGACATGAACTGGAAAGATATCACTATCCCAGGCTTTGTACTTCAAAGACCGATATTGCTGAAATATCCGCCAAGGCAGGGGAACTGCTTGAAAGGATATTTAAGGGCGAAAGTGTCGGCAACAATCATATGATCAACACCACATTCCGTGAAGGTCAGTCCTGTGGATGCAAAGAGTTCGTTGATTCTGCCGAAGAGATGATAAAAATGGGCAACAAGCTCTATGATTCCCACAAGCATGAGCGCGAGCTGATATCCAAGATGGAGTCGCTCTTTTCAAAGGTTCCAAGGATCGGTAATTCCACAGCGCTTAACCTTATATGGGGTGAACTCATTTATTTTGTACGCGACTTTTTCGGCGGTGATTTTGCACTTGCCCTCAATACGGACTTTATGGGCGATAACATGGAGATATGGCCCAATATCCGGCCCGTTACCATGACAGAAGAACATCACTATTATACCGATGAACTTCAGATACCTATGTGCTATGTTAACGGAGAGCATACCGCAGGTTTTCAGATCTCAAGGGAAACTCTTATCCCGGAATTTGACAAGTTTACCGACAACCGGGAAGTTGTTCTTTTCCTGCCTGTTATAGTGCAGAATTCGACCATAGGATACACGGTTTCCGGATTTATTCCGGACGGTTTTGAGTATTTCATGCTGAATGCGTTCTTAATGAACCTTCGCCATATACTTGAGATGCACAAATACCGCATTGACCTTCAGAACCTTTACAGCACCGACCAGCTCACCAAACTTTTAAACCGTAAGGGATTCTACCGTCATATGGAAAGTGTCAACGAAAACGCGATCAGGAATTCCGAGGATATCGGACTCATTTCCATAGACATGAACTGGCTTAAACAGATCAACGATACATATGGGCACAAAGAAGGCGATTTCGCCCTGGCCAAGATCGGTGAAGTGATGAACGTTGCGATCGGAGACGACGGCGTCTGCACCAGATTCGGCGGCGATGAGTTTGCTATCGCTTTTGCCTCAAAGAACGGAGCCGAACGCGCCGAAAAGATCATGGAATCCATCAATTCCCAGATCGAAAAGTTTAATACCGGACACACAAAACCTTATCCTCTTTCCGTCAGCATGGGATTTGTGGTAGGTAAGCCCCGAAAGGACGGAAATATCGAACCCTTCATAGTTGATGCGGATCGTAAGATGTATGCCAACAAGACAAAATTCAAGGAGCACAATTCCTGGGAAGACAGAAAGGTACAGTAAAGTGGGCAGGATCCTATATTTAATGGGCAAGAGTTCTACCGGCAAGGATACGGTATTTAAAAAGATATGCGCCTCGGAATCACTTAACTTAAAGAATATTGTTCCCTACACCACCAGACCCATACGTGAAGGGGAAAAAGAAGGCGTAGAGTATCATTTTGTATCGGCGGGAGACTTTGAAAGTCTTTCCGAGGCCGGAAAAGTCATCGAGTCAAGATGCTACGAGACCTGTCATGGCCCGTGGATATATTTTACCGTTGACGATGAGAATACAGATCTTGAGCATTACGACTATATTACGATCGGAACTTTGGAGTCATTCGTTAAGGTCAGGGATTATTACGGCCCGGACAAGGTAGTGCCCGTGCTGATAGAACTTGATGACGGTATCCGGTTAACACGGGCTCTTGAACGTGAAAAGCGCCAGGAACATCCCAAATATGAAGAAATGTGCCGAAGGTTTTTGGCCGATTCCGAAGATTACAGCGAGGAAAAGATCCGTGAGGCCGGCATTACGACTCGTTTTGAAAACGGAGTACTTGAAGACTGCGTTAATGAGATCATCGGGTATTTCACCAGCCAAAATATATAAATACAGCCGCAGAGAGCATCAATTTAAGAGGTATCCGCAGTGGATGTAAAGATCAATCAGGTTACAAGCGCACAGCCCATACAGGAAGCTCAGAAAGTTACCGAAGCAAACGGTGACTTTAAGTTCATATTGTCTTCGCGCATTTCCGATGCGGATCTTCAGGCGCATCTTACATCTTTAATGGAAGAGATCACCATGCAGGGTGAGCGCATCTCCAAGAAAAAGGATATCAAGGATATGCGCCGCTACAGAAGTCTTATCAAAGAGTTCATGAATGAAGTTGTGTCAAGATCGCATTCTTTTTCCCGTGAAAATTTCTTAGACAGGCGCGGACGACACAGAGTTTACGGGATAGTAAGACTTGTTGACGAGGCACTCGACGATCTTGCCAAAGAACTTGTTAAAGAAGAAAAGGATAATTTAACGATACTCGCCAAGATCGGTGATATCAGAGGACTGATCCTTGATATATTTACGTAAGCAAAGGATAAAGAAATGCCTAATTTTAACGACATAGTCGGACAGGACGCCATCACGGAACACCTTAAGGCGTCGATCGAACTTAATAAAGTATCGCATGCCTATATCATCAACGGCGAGCGATACAGTGGCAAGGAATTCATAGCCAAGATTTTTGCTGCAGCTTTATTGTGCAGTTCCGAAACCGGTGAAAAGCCGTGCGGTAACTGCTCTGACTGTGTGCGTTCTTTTTCGGGCAATCATCCCGACATCATAAGGGTTTCACACGAAAAGCCCAATCTCATTTCCGTTGATGACATAAGAGAACAGATCAATTCTACTGTTTTGATAAAGCCCGACGGCGGTGTCCGTAAGATCTATATCATGAACGAAGCCGAGAAAATGAACCCTCAGGCTCAGAACGCACTTTTAAAGACGCTTGAAGAACCGCCCGAATATGTGACGATCATGCTTCTTACCACAAATCTCGATGAACTGCTTCCCACGATAGTGAGCCGTTCGGTGGTACTTAACATGCGGCCCGTTAAAGATAAACTCGTCAAGAAGTTTTTGATGGATGAGGTCAAGGTTCCCGATTACAAGGCCGATATCTGTGTTGCTTTCGCACGCGGAAATCTCGGAAAGGCCAAGCTTCTTGCAAGAAACGAAGAGTTTGACAATATCCGTGAAGATGCCATGCATCTTATGAAGAATGTCCGCGACATGGAAGTTCCGGAACTTATGGCAGCGGTCAAAAAAGCCGCCGAATACAAAGTCGAGATCAACGATTATCTTGATGTTGTCACGGTCTGGTACAGGGATGTATTAATGTTCAAGGCGACTGCGGATGCAAATAACTTGATTTTCCGCGATGAGATACAGTATATTAGGAAAGTGGCCGATCTGTGCTCTTACGAGGACATCCAGGATATTATCGATGCTCTCGAAAAAGCCAAGAAGAGGCTTTCGGCCAACGTCAATTTTGAACTGACGATGGAATTATTATTTTTAACCATGAAGGAAAAACAATCATGACCAAAGTAATAGGTGTTCGCTTCAGGGAAGCGGGTAAGGTTTATTATTTCGCACCCGGCGAACTTGATATCAAAAGAGACATGCACGTTATAGTGGAAACGGCAAGGGGACTTGAGTACGGTACCGTAGTACTGGGAGTCAGCGAGGTTGAGGACGACAAGGTCGTACAGCCCTTAAAGAGTGTGATCAGGATAGCTACCGAAGACGATGACAAGCGCGAAGCCGACAATCGCCGCAAAGAGCAGGAAGCCGTACCGATCTGCCGCGAAAAGATCGAAAAGCGCAATCTTCCGATGAAACTTATCAATGCCGAGTATACATTCGATAACAGCAAGATTCTCTTTTATTATTTCAGTGACGGACGTGTCGATTTCAGAGAACTTGTCAAAGACCTTGCAAGCGTGTTCCATACACGTATAGAGATGCGTCAGGTCGGAGTCAGGGATGAAGCCAAACTTCGCGGCGGAATAGGCATCTGCGGAAGACCGTTATGCTGTGCAAGCTATATGGCAGACTTTTCGCCCGTATCCATCAAGATGGCCAAGGAGCAGAACCTCTCGCTTAATGCAACCAAGATCTCGGGTGTGTGCGGAAGACTTATGTGCTGTCTTAAAAACGAGGAAGATACCTACGAAGAGCTTAACAGAAATCTGCCCGGCAACGGAGATGACGTTACTGTCGTTGCAACAGGCCAGCACGGACAGGTTCACAGCGTAAACGTACTAAGGCAGATTGTAAAAGTTATAATAGAAGAAAACGACGAAAAGGAACTCAAGGAATTTAAGCCCGAAGAGCTTAGATTCAAGAGACGCCGCAACAAGAAGGTCGAACTTACCAAAGAGGAAAAAGAAGCCTTAAAGGAACTGGAACAGACAGATGGCGGTTCAAAACTTGACGACTGATAACATTATCCTCAAGGAAAACGAGCGGATCGACGATCTTGAAAGAAACGGTCTTAAGATCATTCAGGATACGAAAAGATTCTGTTTTGGAATGGATGCGGTACTGTTGACCGGATTTATCGGAAAACTCCGTGAAGGTGACAGAGTACTTGATATGGGAACGGGTACGGGTATCATTCCGATACTCTTAAGTGCCAAGACAGAAGTTTCGCATTTCGATGCGCTTGAGATCCAGCCCGACTCTGCCGATATGGCATCAAGAAGTGTGGCTATGAACGGTCTTACGGATAAGATCGCGGTCATAACAGGGGATATAAAGGAAGCCTCCGCTATATTCAAAAAGGCTTCTTTTGACGCAGTCACATGTAATCCCCCCTATATGATAGGAGAACACGGGCTTAAAAATCCCGACGATGCCAAGTCGATCGCTCGGCACGAGATAAAGTGCACATTTGAAGATGTGGCGCGTGAGGCGGCAGCAGTGCTTAAACCGGGCGGAAGTCTTTTCCTGGTGCACAGGCCGTTCAGACTGTCCGAGATCATGATAACGCTTTCAAAATATTCACTTGAGCCAAAGCGTATGCAGCTTGTTTATCCGTATGTGGACAAGGAACCCAACATGGTGCTCATTCAGGCGGTGAGAGGCGGAAAATCAAGACTTACGGTTGAAAAACCGCTGATCGTATACAAGGACGTAAACGTCTATACCGATGAAATATATGACATATACGGGTATTGACAAACAATTTACCGAAATTTATACTTCAGTTATAGGCAAGGATTTTTGAGCAAAAAGGCTAATTTTGAGGCATTTTATAAAGGAGACTTAATATGCTTGAAAGAATAGTAGAGATCATTCGTGAACAGCTTAACATCGACGACGTGGATATTACTGAGGATACTTCCTTTAAAGATGATCTGGGTGTCGATTCCCTTGACCTTCTGGAACTTGTGATGGCATTCGAGGAAGAGTACAACATTGAACTCAATCCCGAAGAGCTTGAGGGCATTTCCACCGTAGGCGATATTATGGAGTTTATTAAGAAATATACAGACCAGTAAAAAGAATCTTTAAGGCTCCGACAGATGTCGGAGCTTTTTTAATTATTTATGGGAGAAACGATATATGTATAACGATCTGTTTTCAATAGGACCTGTCACGGTCCACAGTTACGGGCTTTTCACCGCTATAGGCCTTTTGGCGGCGCTTGCCCTTGCGACAAAGCGCGCACCCAAAAAGAATTTAAACGGTGATATCTGTTACGGGATACTCTTCTCGGGAGTGATCTTCGGATATTTGTGTTCAAAGCTTACATATACTTTTGTTGAATGGGAAGCATATTCGTCACTTGTTAAGTCAGAGATAGCGGCAAACGGCGGATCGTTTTTCAAAAATGCCGGCATTGCCATAAAAGGTTTATTGTCGAATTCCGGATTTGTGGTTATCGGCGGACTTGCGGGCGGAGTTATCGCCGCAGCAGTATATTGTAAGATCAAGAAAGTAAGATTTCTCGATTACTTCGATCTGTGTGCGCCTTCCATATCCATCGCACAGGGATTCGGCCGTATCGGCTGTTTTATGGCGGGTTGCTGCTACGGTAAAGAGACCGATTCCTTTTTGGGTGTTACCTTCAGACACTCACATTTCGCACCCAACAACGTAAAACTCATGCCTACCCAGCTCATATCATCCGTGGGCAACTTCCTGATCATGGCGATACTTATTTATGTCGCTTCAAAGACCGTTAAAAAGGGCCTTGTGGCTTCGCTTTACATGATCTTATACAGCGTCGGCAGATTTTTGGTTGAATTCCTGCGAAACGACGCTCGCGGTACGATCGGCAAACTTCCGACATCGCAGTTTTTCAGCATCTTTATATTTGCGGGTGGCATTCTGTTCCTTGTCTGGGCACTCAAGCACAATGAACCGGAAGAGCCGGTAGTTACCGAAGAAGCAGAGCCCGAAACCGAAGAAGAAGCAGAAACAGAGGAATCTTCAGAGGCAGAAACCGAGGAAGTTTCAGAAGCAGAAGCCAAGGAAGAGGTATAGACCGAAGAACAGCATGAAAAGATATAAGCGCGAAGACCCCGTATCATATGCACTGGGCATAACATTAACATTTGAATTATTAAAGTTCGCCCCCGAAACGGCAAGGCGCGTCTATATCCATTCCCTTATGGAGCACGGCGAGTCATACGATAAGCTTATGTCGCTTTGTAAGGATCTTAAAATCGAGACTGTATTCTCGGATAAACCTTTCAATATCCTTTCGCAAAAAGAAAACTGTTACGTCATCGGAGAGTTTGACAAAAAGTTTACTCCGCTTGATAAAAATGCATCTCATATCGTGCTCAACAACCCATCAAATGCGGGAAATCTCGGTACCATCATGCGAAGTGCCGCCGGTTTTGGCATCACAGATCTTGCTATCATCAGGCCGGCCGTTGATCCGTACGATCCTAAGACCGTTCGCGCATCCATGGGCGCAGTATTCAGATTAAATGTTTCCGAGTACGATTCTTTTGACTCATATGTACAAAATGCGGGCAGTCGTGAGATATACCCCTTCATGTTACAAGCCAGCAAAAAGCTTAAAGACACGGACTTTAAAAAACCGTTTTCCCTGCTGTTCGGCAACGAGGCCACAGGCCTTGACGACAGCTTCTTAAACGTCGGAACGAGCGTGATAATACCGCATTCCGACAGGATCGACAGTCTCAATCTTCCCATCGCGGCAAGTATTGCGCTTTACGAAGCGACCAAAAACACGGACTTTTGATAGTAAATCGATTTATGTTGATGTATAATCGCATATAGACAAAAAAGTTTGGCAGGAGGTATTTATGGGTTACACAAACGAAGAGATCAAAAAACTTATTGATGACGGAAAAGCCGTTCTTGGTATCGAATTCGGTTCGACACGTATCAAAGCGGTACTTAACGACGACAACAACAACCCCATAGCACAGGGTTCCCACGAATGGGAAAATCATTTTGACAACGGCATCTGGACATATCCGCTTGACGAGATCCATGCCGGTCTTAAGTCATGCTATGCGGATCTTAGAAAGGACGTAAGCACCAAATACGGCACTTCTCTTAAGAAACTCGCCGCAATGGGTATCAGTGCCATGATGCACGGATA
>CACYCC010000177.1 GCA_902772805.1 uncultured Lachnospiraceae bacterium
ATACATATTTGCGGCGCCGTTATTTAAAAGATCGTCTTCTATGACACTTGTCGTATCATTGACCTTTAATGACGAACACATAACATTTCCGTAATATTCGCGCCTTATGATCCCTTTATCAAGCATGATCTTTTCAAGCGGTTCAAACCCGTTTATGTGGCGCGGATCCAGGTTAAGATCGCGCACATACATACTGTAGGTCTTAACACTTGTGTTTCCGTTACGATCCGTATAATCCGCCGTAAAATTCTTGTCGTACCTGAAATCAACTCCGACAGTTTTTTCAACATGATGTATATAAGTAAAACCGCTGAGAGCACTTACGCCGATCGCAAGCGCCTTTGCATCGTATTTTTCAAGAAGTTCAAAAATCGTACCTTTTCCGAACGCATTGGGCGGATCGATGGCCGTAAATTCGGATGTGAGCCGTCCCTTTACCGCAAAAGAATAAAGCGGATGAGCCGTCCTTACGTAGTCGTCTCTTTTAAGCGCCGCCTTGGGAAGCGCTCCCGTTTTACAGGGAGTCTTTAAAACATCAAACCCGATGCCTTTACAGAAATCCCAGTTAAATGTCGGAAACAAAAGCGTTCCCTCAGGTCCGACAATATCCCAAAGGCCGTCGATCAGTACATTAAGATCAAGTTTTGCCCCCGCCTCATGATAGGCCTTTGAAAGATCGAACATATCGGAGATAACATATACCGCGTCACCTCTTGATATTAAGTTTTGATCTTTTAACCACTTAATAAACGGATCCATCAATCCTCCGTATATTTTGATATGAGTTCACAGATAGCCGAGAGATTAATGAAATTTTCGGGCAGAATGTCATCGCCGCTTATCTCTATATCAAAAACTTCCTCAAGTTCACCCACGAGTTCAACTATCTGAAACGAATCGATGATACCGTCTTCCAGAAAATCTTCGGATGTCTTAAAATCACTCTCATCACATACCGCTTCAAGCGCTTTTACGATCTTCTCTTCCATCATTTAACCCTCTCAAGATCTTTAAGTAAAATGTATTTGCCTTCTTTACAAAAACCGTAATCTTTTCCGCTAAAGCCTTCCGGTACCGGCTCATCGGATATCTTATATTTGTAAAAAGAAAACGTTTCACCGCCGATACTTACCTTGGTCTTGCCAAGTAACATCAACGCACCGTAGTCCATTGCTCGTAACAAAGCGGAAATTTCCTTAAATCCGGCATTTAAGTCAAGCATTCCGTCTGCGGGGATATCTTTTGATAAATGAAGTGTTCCGCCCTTTGGCATGGGAGTCAAAGTGACTTTTCCTTCAAGTATTGCCCCTATCACTCCCGAAAGAGCTTCGCTTCCCAGTTCACACTGCTTTTTAAACAATGACAGCGCGGTCTCGGTACCCGAAAGCGGGATCTTACACCGGATTATGATATCTCCGCCGTCAATTTCGGGTGTGAGCATATGCCATGTGATACCTGTCTCTTTATCCCCCGAAAAGATCGCCCAGCTCTCCGCAAAGCGGCCTTTATGTTCGGGCAGGAGTGCATTGTGCCAGTTGATGAAGCAAAGATTTTCTTTGGCGATCAGGTCGTTCGGAACAATATATATACTGCCCGCGCTCACAACAAGTGTTTCTTCGGTAATACCTTCAAGGAATCGCGTAAGGCTTTCTTTATCCAGAAGTTCGTACAAAAATCCCGCCTTACCGCAGTGTTTTTCAAGAGAAGAACTCCGGCCGTACATATACTCGATCACGCAGACATCGTTTATGTATTTTTTGATAAGTCCCGCACAGTCAAGAGCGAGTTTTCCGTTTCCGATTACAACGGCTTTTTTGTATTTAAGATCAGCCATACCGCTCCTTGAGTAAAACCCTGTCGATCTTATCGTTGGCATTCATCGGAAGCGCATCGAGCTTAACTATCTTTCCGGGAACCATATAATCCGGGACTTTCTCTTCGATTGTTTTTTTGATATCGTCTTCGGTCGCGCTTCCTTCGTAAATGAGCACGATCTGTTTTCTTTTGTCATTGTATACACAGCACGTCCGCCTGACGCCCGTTGCAGAGATAGCTGCATTTTCGATCTCACCGAGTTCGATACGGTAACCCATATGCTTGATCTGGAAATCCTTGCGGCTTACATATTCGATCTCATCACGTTCATTGATCTTAACAAGATCGCCCGTTCTGTATATGATATCGCTGTAATACGGGGAAAGCGGATTCTGAACAAACTGTTCGCGCGTTTTTTCGGGATTGTTGTAATATCCAAGCGCAAGTGACGAACCTCTTATGCAGAGTTCCCCTGTCTCACCCTTTTTACATTCCCCGTCATCGTCATTTAATATCACGATCCCGGTATTTATTGCCGCACGGCCGATCGGAAGAAATTCATCGTTTGAAAACTCACGGTCTATCACATAATAAGTGCTTGCGTAAGTTGTTTCGGAAGGTCCGTAATAATTGACGTATTTGGCATCCGGAACGGCAGCCTTCCACATATTGTACTGTTTTACAGGCATAACTTCGCCGCAGAACATGATCTTTTTAAGACAGGTAACGTCAACGGATCTGACGGCTTTTAAATTTGCCGCAACAATCAATGCCGACGGAACCCAGAAGATCGCGTTTATCTTATGTTCTTTGATATATTCAAGTACTTTGATCGGAAAAACAAACCAGGCCGCGGGAATGATATGAAGCGTTGCTCCGTTTCTGATCGTGCAGTAAAGATCGGGAACGGATGCATCAAAATAAAACGGCGCCTGATTGGCAAAACTTTCATTCTCCGAAAATTCCATTACCTCGCTGGCTTCTTCGGTAAAATCTATGACCGCCCTGTGGGGTATCACTACGCCCTTGGGAACACCCGTGGAGCCGGAGGTAAAGATTATATACAAAGGATCGGTATCTATGCGTCCGGCCTGAATATCCGAAAGTACCTTTTCATCGGGAGAGGTTTTTGCCATCTCATCGTATAAAAAGATCTTTTCGGCGCTTACAAGTTCAAGCGCTTTTTCACGATTGGCGCTATCTGTAATGACATAGGCGGGAGAACATACTTCGATTATCAGTTTAAGTCTGGCAACGGGAGCATGACAGTCAAGAGGTACATATATACCGCCCGCATACGTAATGCCCCAGAATGAAACCAAAGCTTCTTTACACTTATCCATCAATACAACAACGGGAGCATTTATCGGAAGTTTTCGGTCCGACAGAAATGTCCCGATACTCTTTGAAAGTCTAAGTTCATCCGCATACGAAAAGCTACCGTTAACATCCGTAACGGCAGTCTTTTCAGGATACAGACCTGCACTGTATTCAAGATAATCAAGAACTGATTTTATCATTACCCAATATTCCTATCTTTTTACCGGGATCCGATCTTAAGCATCGTTATGTTATCTGTCAGGATTCGGTCTTAGGCATCACTATCGCGATGTGAACGTCATCAAGCTGCTTCTGTGATACTCCGGAAGGAGAATCCATCATTACGTCCTGCGCATTCTTGTTCATGGGGAACGTGATGACTTCACGGATCGATTCCTCGCCCGTAAGAAGCATTATCATACGATCGACTCCGGGAGCGGCACCTGCGTGAGGCGGTGCTCCGTATGTGAACGCATTGTACATTGCGGGGAACTTGGCCTTAACATCATCTTCTCCGAGACGTACGAGTTCGAATGCCTTTACCATGATCTCGGGATCGTGATTTCTTACTGCACCCGATGCCGATTCGTATCCGTTGATGACAAGGTCGTACTGGTTTGCCATTATCTCAAGAGGATCCGCTTCACCTCTTGCCGCCTTTTCAAGTATCTCAAGACCGCCTACGGGCATTGAGAAAGGATTGTGGCAGAATTCAAGTTCTCCGGATTCCTCACCTATCTCATACATGGGGAAATCAACTATCCAGCAGAACTGATACTGTTCTTTGTCCATATGTTCGGGACAGAGGGTTCCGAGTTTGGTCCTTAAAACTCCCGCTGTCTTTAATGCGGCCGCTTTGGGGCCGGCTGCAAGTCCCACGAACGAACCGTTCGTAAGGCCGAGTTTTGCTATAACTTCTTCCTTGATGGGCTGTACAAATTTAGCTATGCCGCCTACAATCTCGCCGTTTTCGTCGAGTCTGAACCAATAGGTCTTTTTGGCGGTCTGAACCTCTACATCGGCAACGAGCTGATCGATCTGTTTTCTGGTGGCGGTGAAACCGCTTACGACAACGGCTTCTACGGCGCCCTCTTTGAAAGGTTCAAAATCTATGCCGCCAAGAACATCCGTGACGTCTTTAAGTTCAAGATCTATACGAAGGTCGGGCTTATCGGTTCCGTACTTCTCCATCGACTCTCTGAAAGGTATCCTCTTAAAAGGCGCGGGAGTGATACGGTCGTATTTTCCGTATTTTTCAAATACGGGAACAAGTACTTTTTCAAGTACGCCCAACACATCGTCCTGAGTGGCAAATGCCATCTCCATATCCATCTGGTAAAACTCTCCGGGAGTACGGTCGCCTCTTGCATCTTCGTCTCTGAAGCAGGGAGCGATCTGGAAATAGCGATCAAAACCGGAGGTCATAAGAAGCTGTTTAAACTGCTGGGGTGCCTGAGGAAGCGCATAAAACTTGCCGGGATGTTTTCTGGCGGGAACCAGGAAATCTCTTGCGCCTTCGGGTGACGAAGCGGTAAGTATCGGAGTCGTGATCTCCAAAAATCCCTCTTCTGTCATGGCCTGTCTCAATGCCGAAACAACATTGCATCTTAAAACGATGTTCTTTTTGACATCAGGATTCCTGAGGTCTAAATATCTGTATTTAAGGCGGGTGTTCTCATCCGCATCTTTTGAACGGTTTATCTCAAAAGGAAGTTCGGCATGAACGCACTTTCCGAGCACTTCGACTCTTGTGGGAACAACTTCGATATCACCGGTATCGATCTTGTTGTTTTTGTTGGAACGTTCTCTTACTTCACCTTCGACAAGGAGTGTGGATTCGCAGTTTACGCTTAAAAACTTCTCCATCATCTCTTCGGTCTCGGGTACGATCTGTGTTGTTCCGTAAAAGTCTCTTAAGATCACGAAACCGAGGTTTTTGCTGACACGACGGATGTTTTCATACCATCCCACGAGAGTGACCTTTTTGCCGACGTCACTTATCCTTAATTCATTGCAGTTATGAGTTCTTGACTGTATCATATCTTACTCCCTATGATTTTTTCGGCATAAGCCGATTTATTTCTTAAAAGATCGAATTAACCTTTATATTTTAGCATTTCCCTGTCTGTTAAACAAGCCTTGGGGCAATGCGGCATTTTCTTTTTACGCGCCTCGTTCACTTTTTCTTTGCAAAATCTTTACCGTTTCTGAAGCCCGTAAGTATGCCAAGTACATGCGGTGCTATGAACTTTAACAGATAAAAGACGATGTATATGAATACATATGCCGAAGCACAGACCATTATCTCGCGCCATTTAACGGACCTGATAAGGTTTATATATATCCCCTGCCATATCCAGAATGCCATAAGCTGGAATTCGTATATCAAAAAGGACGGTTCGCACAAAACATCCACAAAACGGTTTGGTTTAAAGAACGCGTCGGGAAGGGCAAACCACAGTATAACGGGCCCCGTAAACATCGAGATCCAGTATATTATCGCAACATCATCAAATTTATACTTTAAAAGGACCAGGCCTATCGATAATACCAGAAAAACCGGCCAGATCCATGTTTTTACGGGTACTTTAAGACCGTCGCGGTAATGAAGGCCTATAAAACCGCCAAAATAGTACATCGGGATATACGGTGTTATCTTGGTAAGCCACCATCCGATCGGTATGTTATATACCATCCATTCCTGATTGATGACACAAAAAACCACGATCAGGATACTGACAATTGATAAACATATGACGGCGGGTATTTTCTTTTTAAGTATCTTATATACCAGAAAAGCCGGTATCGAGAAAATGAAAAGAGCAAAAAGATACCATAAAACATCGTTGTAGGGCTGAAATATGAATCTGTAAACGATCTTTCCGACAGGTGTCTCCCGCATGGGCGGATTACTGATGCAAAAATAGATCAGAAATATCGCATTCCAGACAACATATGGAAGCAATAGCGTTTTAAGGCGTTTTAAACTTCTTTTAAGGGCGTTTTCATCGGTCATGCCGGCAAACATAAAGTAGCCCGATATCATAAAGAAAAACGACAATCCGAGTGAACCGATGATATAAGAAAGCGGAACAATGCCCGGCAGATAGAACTTGGCATCACAATGATAAAAGAAAATGAATATTATGAAAAAAATGTTGTAAACTTTGATCTTGGTACTGATTTCCCTGGTCATAATCTTCCTACCACTTACGGTCATTTAAAAGTTCGTTGTAGATCGAAAGGTAATTCTCATATCTGATCTTTGAGATCTCACCGTTTTCCACCGCCTGTTTTACCGCACATCCGGGTTCATTAACATGAACGCAGGTCCGGAATCTGCAGCTTTCGGCGTATTTTTCAAATTCCCTGTATGAGAATTTAAGTGTATCACAATCATATCCGAAGACATTAAGCGATGAAAAGCCCGGAGTATCCATGATATATGTGGAATCTCCGACATAGATAAGTTCACTGTGGCGGGTCGTGTGTCTTCCGCGCTCGGTCTTGTAACTTATGCGTCCCGTCTCCATGACTTCGTTTTCACACAAAAGATTTATGAGCGATGACTTTCCGACACCGCTGGGGCCGGCAACAACCGTCGTTTTGTTCTTTATAAGATCGCGTACTTCATCGATACCGTCGTTTTCCCTGACACTTACAAATAAAAGCTTATAGCCGCTGCCTTTGTATGTATCTCTTACAAGCGCGATCTCATCGGCGTTTGCAAGATCGTCCTTGTTAAAAATGATGCTGCAGTCAACACTGCAGTGATCCATATACATTAAGAATCTGTCTAAGAGATTAAAATTAGGATCGGGAGTTTTGATACTGAATATGATGACGGCCTGATCGACATTTGCGCATGCGGGACGGATCATCTCGCACTTTCTTTCAAGAATATCCACGACATTTCCGGTCATATCTTCCCCGTTTATGATGTCGATCTCGCAATCGTCGCCCACCAGCGGTTTTATCTCAGATTTCCGAAAGGCACCTTTGGCGTTACACTCAAAGATGCCCTTCCCTTCAACATTTACGTAATAAAAACCTGCAATACCCTTGATTATCTTCCCCTGCATACAGTACTAATCTTCTTCCTCAACAAACTCAACCTCGCGGGTGATCGTGCGTTCTTCTTCGATCTCGGTGGGTGCGGATGTGCTTGTCTCGGTACCGTCTGCGGGTTCGGGGGCAGCCACTTCCTTTTTCACCGTATATGTCATGGTGATCAGTCCCTTGGATGAACCGGTGATATTGGTCATATTTACGGGCACGGGGAAAGAAGAAGTCGTGGTCTCAAAAAGGACCGCTCCGTCACTCTTGGTAAGTGTGATCTTGACTTCCGTACCGCTCTTGTAATCGGGATCTTCCGTAACGGTAGGAGCAAGTATCCTTCCGTTAAAACTGTACTTTGTCTCCACCTCGGGTTCGGCACCTTTGCTGACCTGAATATCCACAACCGTTCCCTTGGTAACATCGTTTCCGTAAGGAACGCTCTGATAACATACATATCCCTCACCGTAAACATTGTTGTATACTTCCGTAACCGTTCCGGCAACAAGACCTTTTTCGGTAAGAGTGACCACCGCATCATCGGTAAGCATTCCGAGAACGCTCGGCATCTCTATAAGCTCCGTTTTGCTGCCCAGACTTACAACTATTGTTACGGTGGAACCCTCGGGAGCTTTACCGTTTCCATCGGGATTCTGTGATATTACATGTCCTTCAAGGACGTTATCGTTATATTCTTCCTGGATATCAACCTTGAGGTTGCGGTCCATTATATCCTTGTTGGCGGCGCTTAAGGTCTTGCCGACTACATCGGGAACCTCTACAGTCACGGCACCCGCGCTCACGGTAAGCACGACTTCGGTTCCGACTTCGACTTTAAGTCCGTCTCTTACCGAAGATGAAATTACTATACCTTCCGCAACCGTATCCGATTCTTCGTATCTTGCCTTGGGAATAAGGCCTTTCTTTTTAAGCATATCTGCGGCCCTGACATATTCCATGTCAACGACTGCGGGCATGACTACCTGTTCAACGGATACCGAAACTTCCGTCGAGTCGGAAGATATCGATGTATTGTCTTTACCGAGTTTGATGATTCCCAACGCTTTACTGATCAGCAGTATTCCGACCACACATATCAAAACTCCCACCACAATGGCCAGTATCGTCATGATACGGTTCATGCGGGGATCGAACTCATCGTCTTCATCTTCTTCCTCGGGATTTGCGGGAGGAAGATTTCCGGTGATCTCTTCAACCACCGGCTTTGATGCGCGCTTTAGCATCTCCATTTCCTCATCGGTCATGGTACGTGTGGCGCTGAATTCATCATCCGATACTATCTTTACAAAATCATCGTCGGGATTGGTAAAAGAACGCCTGAGATCGTCAATGAGCTCTGCCATCGACTGATATCTGCGATCCGGAGATTTCTGGGTACACTTAAGCACTATCTGTTCAACGCTTAAAGGTATCTCCGATATGAAATCACGGGGTGAAGGCATCGGTTCCTGTATCTGTTTGATCGCGATCGCAACCGTTGTGTCACCGTTAAAAGGCACGCGCCCCGTTAACATCTCAAATAAAGTTATACCGAGTGAATAGATATCACTCTTCTCATCCGAAAATCCGCCTCTTGCCTGCTCGGGAGAAGTATAGTGAACAGACCCCATTACATTGCTGGTAATGGTGTTTGATGTTGCGGCCTTGGCGATACCGAAGTCGGTAACCTTGACCTTTCCTTCCTTGGAAATGATAACATTCTGAGGCTTGATATCTCTGTGAATGATATGATTGTTGTGAGCCGCCTCGATACCGAGACAGATCTGAATGGCGATCGTGATGGCTTCCTTGACCGATAAACGGGCTTTTTTCTCAATATATTTCTTGAGAGTTATACCTTCCACGAGCTCCATAACGATGTAGTAGATGCCGTTTTCGTCACCGACATCATACACATTTACGATATTGGGATGCATAAGTCCCGCAGCAGCCTGTGCTTCGGTACGGAATTTGGATACGAAATTCGCATTCTCCGAAAACTCCTGTTTCAGCACTTTGACCGCCACAAGTCTGTTCAGTTTATGATCTTTAGCTTTATATACATCTGACATGCCGCCGGTACCGATCTTTTCAAGTATCTCGTACCTGTCGCCTATCATCATTCCAATCTTTATCATCTATATCTCCGATCGTTTGATCTTATCATTCTCCGAAGGGATCGATAAGAATTACCGCGATGTTGTCTTTTCCGCCGTTGTTGTTTGCTGCCTTGATGAGTTCCTCGGCCTTTTCAACGATATCACGCTGTCCCGAGAGTATCATCCTTATCTCTTCATCATCAAGCATATTTGTAAGGCCGTCCGAGCACATAAGTACCATTTCGCCTTCGTTCATCTTTACGGTAAAGAAATCAGCCACAACATCATCACAGGCGCCTATGGCTCTCGTGATTATGTTCTTTTTGGGATGCGTGCGGGCGCTTTCTCTGTCGAGTCCGCCCATCCTGACCATTTCCTCGACATACGAGTGGTCTGTGGTGATCTGTCTTATTTCATCGCTTATTATATATAAACGCGAATCTCCTATGTTGGCTACATGAAGGCATCCGTCAATGACCGTCGCCACCACCATGGTGGTACCCATTCCGGCCAGTTCTGCGTCGCCTGCGGCCTTTTTGCGTACGGCTCTGTTGGCTTCGCTTATTGCATCCGAAATGATCCTGTTGACTACCGTTTCACGGGATTTTCCTATGGATTTGACCAGAACTTCCACCGCATAGCTGGAGGCAAATCCGCCTCCGTTGTGACCGCCCATTCCGTCAGCCACGATAAACAGGTTCGGCAGGTTGCCTACCGGCTTTTCCGAGGAATAGACATAATCCTGGTTCATTGTTCGCTTTTTTCCTATATCCGTAATGGAAAATGTCTTAAGCACCCCGGCTCCTTTCAAGTTTTCCGGTCGATCACCTTTTTGCGCAGCTGACCGCATGCGCCGTCGATATCCCGACCCATTTCCCTTCTAATAGTAACATTTATTCGGCTTTTTTCAAGTTTATTTTTGAACACCTCGACCCCGCGGCGCGATGTCTGCCTGTAATCACGCTCTTTTATCGGATTGACCGGAATGAGGTTTACGTGGGCATGAACACCTCCCGCAAGATAAGCCAGTCCCGCGGCATCCTCATCGGTATCGTTGACTCCTTCTATAAGTGAATACTCGAAGGTCACGCGTCTTCCCGTTTTGTCAAAATAATATCTCACTGCGTCCATAAGTTCGGCTATCGTATATTTGTTGGCTATCGGCATGATCTCCCGGCGCTTTTCATCGGTCACCGCATGAAGCGACAGCGCAAACGTGATCGGCAGATCTTCGTCAGCAAGTCTTTTTATATTCTCGCAGATACCGCAGGATGATACCGTGATGTTTCTTTTGCTTATATTAAGACCGTTTTCGTCGGACACAAGCTTTATGAACCGGATGAGATTATCGTAATTGTCCAAAGGTTCCCCCGTTCCCATCACCACTATGTTGGATACACGTTTCCCGGTGTCACGTTCGATCGCATATATCTGATCGAGTATCTCCGAAGCGGTCAGATTCCTGGTAAGTCCGTTAAGAGTCGATGCACAGAACTTACATCCCATCCTGCATCCCACCTGAGACGATACACACACGCTGTTACCGTGCTCATAGGGCAAAAGAACGCTTTCGACATAATTTCCGTCGCTTAGCTTAAAAAGGTATTTTCTCGTTCCGTCCTGAGCGGATTCCTGCATGAGTTCGATCTTAAGTGCGGTTATATCAAACTCTTTTGAAAGTTCTTCGCGGAGTTTGACGGAAAGGTTGGTCATCTCGTCAAATGACGTTACCTTGCCCGCATGAAGCCACTTAAATACCTGGGATGCCCTGTAAGACTCAAGTCCCATTTCTTTAAAAACACTCTTCAGTTCATCGGTGTATAACGATTTGATATCTCTTGTCATGTCACTTTAAACGATCGGGGTTCAGTCTTCTTTTTCCCCTGTTATGTCTTTGTCTTTTATAAAAACGGCATAATAGAATCCGTCGGTCCCGTCGGTGTCGGGAAGGAGCTGCTTTGATGAAACAAGCGTAAACCCGCCATTTTTAAGTATATATGAAGCCATTTTTTCGTTTTCGGCTTTGTGAACGGTGCAAGTGGAATACATTAAGACTCCGCCGGGTTTGACGTATCTTACGGCATTGTCGGCGATCCTTTTCTGCAGTTCGCATATATCCTTCATGGCCTCATTGGTGATCTTATATTTGATGTCGCTCTTTTTGGAGATGACACCGAGTCCCGAGCACGGAACGTCGGCTATCACAAGATCGAAGCGACCGATAAAGTCTTCGTTGGGTATCGTGGCATCGCAGACCTTGCATTCCATATCCGAAATATTGAGGCGTTTAATATTTTCTTCGATCAAAGCCGCCTTATTGTCCGAAACGTCACAGGCGATCACATGCGCATTTTTGCCAAGCAGTTCAAGCGCATAAATGCTCTTGCCGCCAGGTGCGGCACAAAGATCAAGGATGTTACACATATCATCTTTACCGCCGGGTGCAGTCTTTAATGCCTTCACAGCTTCGGATACTGCGATCATGGAACTTAAATCCTGGATATATACAAAGCCTTCCGTAAATCCCGGTATTTCTTCGACACTTCCGTATCCCGATATCTCATATGCCCGGTCGATGACACCGATCTTTTTATATTTTATGCCCTTATCCTGCCATCTCTTTACAATATTGCTTTCGGCTTCACCCGATGTGATCCTTAAAACGGTTTCCCGTTCCGATGTGAGTGCTTTAAAAAAGGAATCTGCTCTGTCCTTATCTTTACCGATCACTTCTTTGTATAACATAGCCGTAAGCGTAACCGGGATCGAGTATTTAACAGACATAAGCATTATGGGATCTTCTATATCATCAAGATCTCTCACACCTTCTTTGCCTGCCGCCAGATTTTTAAGGACCGCATTCACAAATCCCGCAAATTCCTGCCTTGAGCGCTTTTTACAGAGTTTTACCGCTTCATCGCATGCGGCACTGTCCGGGACCCTGTCCATATACACGATCTGGTAGGCGCCCATTCTGAGTATCGTTCGTACCGCAGGCTTACACTTGGCCATCGGCGTTTTTGAAAATTTATCAAGAAAATGATCGAGCGTGATCCTTAACTGGATAGTCCCTTCAAAAAGCCTTTTTATGAAATTTTTGTCCCTTTCATCAAGATAATCGTATTTGGAAAGTACATCCCTGATAAGAAGGTGGCTTTTTGCCCCCCTCTCTTCGCACTCAAGGAGACTGTCAAATACGATCTCTCTAATGTTAACACTCATATTTATCCTATACTCATACCGTTTTCGATATGTGCTCCGCGCTGATAGTCCATTCCGGGCATGCGTTTTTTGCCCTCGGGCTGCACGGATACAAGTTCTATAAAACCGTCACCTGTCGTGACATATATCTTCTTTTTGGTTATCACAAAACATCCGGGTTCAAAATCCCCGGTATCGGCATCGGGAATGTCAGATACGACTTTGGTCTCAAATATCTTTAACATCTTACCGCCGACATATGTGAATGCCGTAGGCCACTTTTTAAAGCCTCTCACCTTGCAGTCGATCTCTCTTGCCGATCTTGTAAAATCGATAAGTCCGTCTTCTTTTTTGATCATCGGAGCGTATGTGGCTTCTGAATCATCCTGAGGAGTAAAAGAAACCGTACCGGCCTCGATCGTTTTAAGCACTTCTATAAGCAGTTTTGAGCCTTCATCGGCAAGACGCGCATACATCGTATCTTCATCGTCACTGTCGGTGATGGGTACCGCAACTTTTGCGATCATGTCGCCGGTATCAACGCCTTTATCCATACGCATGATCGTAACGCCCGTCACTTCCTCGCCGTCAGCTATGGCCCGCTGTATGGGGGATGCGCCGCGGTATTTGGGAAGGAGCGATCCGTGAACGTTTACGGGACAGAACTTGGGGATATCAAGTATCTCCTGTGACAAAATCTGTCCGTAGGCCGCAACCACAAACACATCCGCATCAAACGACTTAAGAACCTCGATCTCATCGGCATTTCTGATCCGGTCGGGCTGTCTTACCGTAAATCCCTTTGTAAGGGCATACTCCTTGACCGGAGACGCTATAAGCTCGGATGATCTCTTCTGCGGTTTATCGGGCTGCGTATAGACTGCTTTTATGTTGTGTCCCGCTTCCGCAAGCGCACGCAATATCGTGGCGGCAAAATCGGGTGTTCCCATAAAGACAATATTCATTACTCGTCCTCTTCTTCTCTTAACTGGTCGTTATTCACAAGGCCGTTTACACCGCCGTTTACATGTTCAACATATAGATGCCCGTCAAGATGTTCGCATTCATGAAGGATTGCCCTTGCAAGAAGGCCTTCGCCTTCAAGTTCAAACGGTTTTAAGTTCTCGTCAAGAGCTTTAACCTTAACATAGTTGGGTCTTTTTACCCAGCCCGACTTATCGGGCACCGAAAGGCATCCTTCATAGCCTTCCTGCTCACCGTCGGTTGCCACGATCTCAGGATTGATGAGTACGTAAAGCTCGTCACCCGTAGTGTCAATAACCACGATACGCTTAAGAACTCCGACCTGACATGCGGCAAGTCCCACACCGTTTGCCTCGTACATCGTATCGATCATATCGTCGATAAGTGTCTTGATACGGGGAGTCATGATGGTGACTTCCTTGCATCTTTTGGTAAGCACTTCATCTCCCATTATTCTGACATTTCTGATAGCCATATTTCTCCGTTTCCCGCCGGATGTATCGCATCACGGCATTTTCATGTATGTTCTATATCATGTTCTGAGGATCGAAATCAAAGAATACCGAAACATTTCTTTTCTTCATCTTTGCAAGACTTTCCTCGAGATAATCTTTGATCACTACAAGTTTATCATAATCTTTGTCTTTTACATAGAAGACCGCTCTGTAAACATCGGCGATCTTTGATATCGTGGCGGGCGCAGGTCCGATAACGACCGAGTCAAAGTATTTCCTGAGCGCCGTACACATCATTTCCGCCAGTTTATGAGTCTTAGCTTCATCCCTGCCGCTTGAAAGAACGCTTAACATATGTCCTGCGGGCGGATAGTTCATGAGTTCCCTGTAGCCGATCTCTTCTTCGTAAAAGCCTTTGTAATCCTGGTGTGAGGCATGTATGATGGCGTAATGATCGGGCTTATAAGTCTGTATCACCACATCGCCCTCTACGTCTCCTCGGCCCGCTCTTCCCGCAGCCTGGGTAAGAAGGGAAAATGTCCGCTCGGAAGCTTTAAAATCCGCTTCAAACAAAGACATATCGGCGGCCAGTACTCCCACAAGCGTTACATTTTTAAAATCATGTCCCTTGACGATCATCTGAGTGCCGATAAGTATATCGGCCTCCCTGTCAAGAAACTTTGAAAGTATCTTTTCGTAACTGTCTTTTGTGCGTGTTGTATCGGCATCCATCCTGAGTGTCCTTGCGGCAGGGAACATCTTTTGCACCGTTTCCTCCACCTGCTCGGTACCTGCCTTGAATCCCGATATGTATTTGGAGCCACACTCCGGACAGACCTTCACATTGTCGGTTGAATATCCGCAATAATGACAATAGAGCTTTCCGTTTCCGTGAAGACTTAAGGATACATCGCAATGCGGACATTTTACTACAAAACCGCAGTTACGGCAAGAAACAAAGCCCGCAAAGCCTCTCCTGTTTATAAAGAGC
>CACYCC010000178.1 GCA_902772805.1 uncultured Lachnospiraceae bacterium
ACGGACAGCACATTTCAAGAGGATCCGACCAGGAACAGGGTAACTTTTCCGCATACAGTACACTTAAGACTATTCTGGTATTAAGAGGCGCAGCCAACGACGATCAGTTCCCGTATTTTAAGAAACACAGATTCAGAGAAGTTACGATCGATGATGCGGGCAATATTCTGTCATATAATACGCCTTGGACACAATGGCGTGATAACAAAGCTGAGGCCGGCGGTAATGCCATAAACCTTCGTCCCGATGCAACGCTTTCTCTTGATATCGATAAGGCTTATGAGGTTGAGGTTCAGTTCGGTATTTTAAGTTCCAAGACGGGTGAAGTATTATGGCCGTTCCCTGATATGGCCAGGGAAGATTATACGGTATCGGGTATCATTAAACCCGTATCGATCAAATATAATCTTGTTCAGAACGGGCATACACTTGCATCTAACTTTGAAGGACTCGGAACCGGTGAAGCTCCGTTTACGATCAATGCGGGATCTCAGTGTTCACTCAATATAACCGAGATCAAGCATATTAAGGCCGACAATCTTAACAGCGGCAGTCAGTATAATTACGAAGTTGAACGCTGGAATTATGACAATGACAGCAAAACATTCTCCTGGGGTCCGACTGATATGTCAAGAGACTTCAAGCGTGGAGCTGTTGATAAGAATTACAATTTCCAGGTTGAACGTGGCGGAATATACAGAGTAAAACTTCATCTTACCGGTGTTCCCGCAAGAAGATATGTTCCGGCATCTGATAATTACGTAAATGCTCCGAACAGAGATTATGAGTTCTGTAACGAGACCACAGGTAAGGGATATTTCTACTTTAAGGTAGACGGAAACTCTAACGATTGGAATAACAAATACTTTGACTACAATGGCATAGTATTGGATAAGAAAGATTACTGTGTAATTGACGGTGGCATTTATAAGTTGTCCAATGGCAGTATTTATAATATGGAGGGTACGATCAGATTAGGTTCGTATTCTTCGGAGACAGTATCAGGTGTTTATTGTATAGCTGCTGCATTTGGAAATACTGTTTATTATTCACAGAACGGCGGTAGCAGTTTCACTACCTTTGTATGTACCAAGAGTGGCGGTAATTTCTACATTAATGGTACTCAAGTCAATGATGTTAACAGCTGGATCAACAACAACGGCTTCTGGGGCCGCAACCCGCTTAATAATATCATAAACAGTGTAAGAAATTCACTGTAACAAGTAAGTACTTATTCTAAACAAGTAGATAGTTTTTTGATCAAAAGAGGCTCCTTTCGGAGCCTCTTTTGTCGTTTTCTTTTTACATAATAACAACACTGTAGTGCCAAAAACAATTTGACACTTAAGCCTTTTAATAGTATGATTGTGTCAGAAAGCAAGGAGACACACATGCGCGAAAAAGGCAAAAGGAGTGTATCTGTAATTAAAGATATTGATGGGAATAGTATAGTTATTGTTAATGACATTATTTTTAAAGGGAAGAGGTCAATCAGCTGGGACGATGTAGAAATATATTTAAAAAGCCATGTGGGTGAGTTTTATACTATTGCTGAAACCGGCGATGTAATATTTTATGGAGATGATCTTCCTGATGAATACGCTCATTCAAATTATACAAGTTCTTTAAAAGGGGCGTATGCAAAGGCCAAGGCAAATGCAGCACAAGGCTTGGGTGAAATGCTGGAAATTGCATATAATTGCAGTTATAAGACAAATATGAAAATAAAACATAAATATGATGGTGGAAAAGGATGGTATCGCTATGAGTCTAGATTTGCCTTACCTGTTTATGGCAAGGATGAAGATATCGAACGATATAATATATATCATGTATTTATGATTATAAGGCACGATATAAACGGTAAAAAATACCTATATGATATAATAAACATAAAAAAAGAAACGAGCACCCCGCTTAGCTGTTAACATGTAACACGTACGGTATAAAACCCATTTCTTAATCATAACTTAGCAAAGAGTATTGCATTTGTCAACTATAATCATATAACTATACGGGAGGGCATATATGACTGTTAAAACACTTGAAGAAGCGCGTAAAAGGATCAAAGAACTTGAAAAAGAGGTGGCGGCTCTTAAGGCGGAGAACGAAGAGCTGCGTGGCCGGAATTTTGGCGGACGCAGGAAGCACGACGAAAAATGGACAGCCGCTTACAATGATTTTATTGCCAAATATGAAGGCGGAAAAAGCCTTATGGAGATCGTAGCTGAGGGTGAGATCAGCCGCAGAACGGCATATAGGTATTTAGAATATTATAAAAGCCTAAAACGATAGAGGAGCTCTGAAAAGAGCTCCTTTTGTTATACTTGTATACCGCAGGGATATCTGATACAATAAATGAAATTTTGTTGAAACGGAGACTACTATGAGCGATATGATAGAGATCAGATGGCACGGAAGAGGCGGACAGGGCGCCAAGACTGCCAGTCAGCTGCTGGCGGACGCGGCCTTTATGTCGGGAAAGTTTGTACAGTCTTTCCCCGAATACGGTCCCGAAAGATCGGGAGCACCGATAACGGCCTATAACAGGATATCGGATGAGCGTTGTCCTGTTCATTCCAATATATATGAGCCCAACTTTGTGGCTGTCGTTGACGAGACATTACTTGAGAGCGTTGATGTGGCGGCGGGAGTCAAGGAAGGCGGCGCGGTCATAGTAAATACGTCCAAGTCTCCCGATGAGATCAGACCTCATCTTCACGGATTTAACGGAAGAGTCTGCACTATAGATGCAAGAGCCATATCGCTTGACTGTCTGGGAGCCTATTTCCCCAATACACCCATGCTCGCGGCTGTAGTTGCGGTAAGTAAATGTGTTGACAAGGATCAGTTCCTTAAAGATATGGAAGAGTCATACAGACATAAGTTTGCCAAGAAACCGCAGGTGGTTGAGGGTAATCTGATCTGTCTTAAGAGATCGCTTGAAGAGGTACAAGGATGAAAAGAGCACAGGATATAAACGAACATATCGCATGGCAGGATATGACTGTCGGATGCGAGATATATGAACCCGGCACAAGCCGTCTTACCAAGACAGGTGAATGGCGCAGCCGTACACCCGTATGGATCGAAGAAAAGTGCAAACAGTGCTTACTCTGTGCACCTTTCTGCCCCGATGCTTCCATTCCGTGCAAAGACGGCAAAAGAAGTGAATTTGACTACGAACACTGCAAGGGATGCGGTATCTGCATCAAGGTTTGTCCTTTCAAGGCAATAGCCTGGGAGGATGAAGTCGGAAAGGAGGAAGCATAATGAGCATTCGAGAAAGACTTTCCGGTAACGAAGCTATCGCAACGGCAATGCGTCAGATCAATCCCGATGTTTTTGCCATGTTCCCGATCACTCCTTCGACCGAGATACCTCAGTATTACGCACAGTATGTTGCTGACGGCAAAGTAGACACCGAATTTATCTGCGTTGAGAGCGAACACTCCGCAATGTCGGCATGTCTCGGTGCCGAGGCCGCAGGTGTAAGAGCAGTTACGGCTACTTCTTCGGCGGGACTTTCATATATGAACGAAGTACTTTATGTTGCAGGATCTTTAAGACTTCCCGTAGTCCTCGCGGTTTCATGTCGTGCACTTACGGGTCCCATCAACATAAACCATGACTATTCGGATTCTTTTGCCGAAAGAGATTCGGGATTTATCCAGTTATATGGCGAGAACAACCAGGAAGTATATGATAATTACCTTATGGCACACAGGATCGCCGAGCATCCCGATGTAAGGCTTCCCTTAATGGTCTGCGAGGACGGATTTATCACATCCCACGCCATCGAGAATATCGAACTCGAAGAAGATGCCGCAGTCAAGGCATTTGTGGGAGAGTATAAGCCCGAGAATTACCTTTTGAAAGAAGAAAATCCTCTTGCTGTCGGACCTTACGGCGTATCCGCTTATTATATGGAAGCGCGTGTAGCCCAGGCACATGCCATGATGAACGCAAAGCGCGTGATCTTAGACGTCGCTGCCGATTTTGAAAAGACCTTTGGTCGTAAATACGGTTTCTTTGAAGCCTATAAGATGGACGATGCGGAGGTTGCGATGGTGATCATGGGATCGTCCGCAGGTACCGCCAAGGTAGCGGCCGATGAATTAAGAGCCGCAGGCATCAAGGCAGGTGTCGTAAAGATCCGTGTATTCAGACCTTTCCCCGGCGAAGAACTGGCAGAAGTGCTTAAGAACTGCAAGGCCGTTGCCGTAATGGATAAGAGTGAAGGCTTCTCGGCATGCGGCGGACCGTTATTTGCAGAAACCGCGGGTGCGATGATCAATTTAGACAACCGTCCCAAGATGATCGATATAGTATTCGGACTCGGCGGAAGAGATTTCACCGTAAATGCCGCCAAGAGCGTGTTTGAAAGACTGATTGATATAGTAAAGACCGGCGAGACCGGCCCCGTATATACCCACATGGGACAGAGAGAGGGCAGATAAATGGCTTATAATCTTAAAGAGGAAATGAATAAAGAGGAACGCTTTCATTCCGGCCACAGACTCTGCGCCGGCTGCGGAGCGGGTATTGTGTGCAGGGCTATGATGCGTGCGGTTGATCCGGGTGACAGAGCTGTCATCTGTAACGCGACGGGATGTCTTGAGGTTTCTTCGTTCCAGTATCCCTATACCGCATGGGAAGATTCCTATATACATACCGCATTTGAAAATGCATCGGCTACGGCATCGGGCGTTGAATCGGCTTACAAGGTGCTTAAGCGTAAAGGCAAGATCGCCGAAGATAAAAACGTTAAGATACTTGCGATCGGTGGTGACGGCGGAACATACGACATAGGATTCCAGTCGCTTTCGGGTGCACTCGAAAGAGGACATGATTTCACATATTTCTGCTATGACAACAATGCCTACATGAACACCGGAACACAGCGTTCTTCGGCAACACCGAGATTTGCTTCCGCAACCACGACTCCCGCGGGTGTTGAATCCGTAGGTAAAAAGCAGGTTCAGAAAGACCTTACACAGATTGTAGTTGCGCACGGCTCACCTTATGTTGCACAGACCACGCTTTTCGGTAACATGAAAGATTTCCACGAAAAGGCTCACAGGGCTATCTATACGGAAGGACCGACCTTCGTAAATGTCTTAACTCCCTGCCCTCGAGGCTGGAATTACAAGACCGAAGATATACTTGCGATCTGCAAGGCAGCGATCGATACATGCGTATGGCCGATTTACGAAGTTGTGGAAGGCGAGTACAGACTCACTTACGAGCCCAAGAACAAACTTCCGATCGAAGAGTTCATGAGACCTCAGGGACGTTTCGCACACTGCTTCAAACCCGGCAACGAGTGGACCATTGAAGCGGCTCAGGAATATGTTGACAAGAAATGGGAAGAACTGCTGGCCAAGTGCCGTTAGTACGTCACTGCAGAGTGTATTGAACAGCGAAAAATGATATAATGAAAAGAAAAGGGGTTTTGTATGGAACAGAATTTATTTACGAATACACATATTCTTTCTTGGCTTAAATACTTTTCGGACAACACCGATATCGATCTTGAACACGTAAAGATACTTGATATCACGCGAAAGAACAAGAACCTCATCCCTGCAGTTGAGGCGCACAGATGTGTGCTTGTATTTACCGAAGCCGGCAACAAAGACATCTTTTACAAGATGTGGGATGTGGGACTCGGTGACTGTGAAGTCGTATACAACGAAGGTTCCGAGCCTGCAGGCGAGATAAAGCGCGATAAAGTATGCGATATGATCGACCGCGGCATCAATGCATCCGCAGGTATGATCGTACTTAATCCCAATGCCCGCAGTACTGTTAAATTCGGTATGGACAATAAGCTCTTTGCAAGCGGGTCCGTTAAATATGTCGGAAGTGAGATTCGTTCCGTTCTTTTGTCCAAGATGCATATCCATGAATCAAAGAACCTCTGCGTGATCTCAGGCGAATCGATCGCCGTTGAGGCGGCCATGATGTGCGGTGAGGGAACCGTGATCGCTGTTGAGTACAAAGAAAGCGACCGCGAGACGATGGAAGAGAACATCCACCAGTTCGGACTTCACAACATCACGATCGTCGATCATGTCGGCAAGGATACGATGGATGAACTTCCCGTACCCGATACCACGATGCTGGTGGCATCAGCAAGTCTCGAAAAAGAGCTTGAGTATTTAACCGCACTCAATCCTCAGATGGATTTTGTTATCTATACGCTTGACTTTAAGGTTGCCGCAAATATAAGAGATATTCTTGAAAGATACGGCCTTAAGGATATCACGGAGA
>CACYCC010000179.1 GCA_902772805.1 uncultured Lachnospiraceae bacterium
CATCGAGTGAATATACGCCGGGAGTAAAAAGAAGGTTTTTTCCTTCATTGGCGGCATTGGTAAGTGTTGCGGCATTGTCCTTATCGGGGAATGCGATATACCACTCATCAAGAGAACTTATGCTTCCAAGTTCTTGAGGAAATGTCGAAAGATCCGTATTTACCGCAGGGGAGATTTTTGATGCGTACTCACGGGCGGATTCGTTGTCCCAGCCGATATCTTTGTAATCGATATCATCGGCGGATGCCCACGATATGCCGACGGCGTCGGTCCTTCGGGTGGGGATCATAATAGCGGGCTGTTTTGTATTTGTGGGATCGGGCCACATCAAAAGCGGTTTATCCTGGATTTCCTCGGTTTTTTCGACCGCCGTATAGGCTTTTACGGGCCATGTGCCTGTGGGAAGACCTGAAGGTTCATCACCCACGAACACGATATTCCAGTTTTCGTTCATCCAGGTCCTGTACTGGTTGGTCCTTGAAAGCCATTGCTGCTGGGAGCCCGAATCTACCATGGAAAGTATTCTGCTGTCCGATAAAAATCCTCCGCTTGCCCAGCCGTAATTGTCGTGAAGGTGAAGGGCACCGTCTATCTGAACCCTTCGCATGTCGGTAGCCTGTGATACGGCCCACATTGTATTTGAAAGTACTTCTATATTTTCAACACTTCGCCAGAAATTCTGAGTTGCGTTGTGGTTGTTGTCATCACCCAGCCACGTTGCACTGCATGTAAGTTCACCAATCTTTACGTCGGTGGGATTCATGCCAAGTCCCAACACCTGAGTGTAAAATCCGACATTTACGGTAATGTCGCTGTAATCTCCGGGGAAAAAGCAAAGAGCGTAGCGTTCGTTACCGAACTGGTTTGTTTCCTGACGTTCGTAGATCTCATCAATGACGGCCTGTATTGCCGCATGATCGTCGCTTTCTTTAAAGAGGTAGACATTTTCGCCGAGTGCTTCGGCATGGAAATTTTCAATCTTCATTTTCTTTCTATCCGATCCTTTCGTTATTGATACGACACAGAAGATGATCAGTGCAAAAACTGCCGTTGCGGCAAGGGCTATAAGCCATGATCTTTTTTTCATTTTCTTCACCTGCCTTTTGTTTGTTCATAAGTAAGGATAATTACGCACGGCCGTCATTTTAAGGCTGTTTTTTTAATGGTGGTGTCGATTTTTTAGAATTACGTATAAATCCTGCGTTAAAATCCGACACCCGGATCCGGCGCAGGCGAGGATTTTGGGTAAGGATAAAAAAATGACACCGTTTGGTAAAAACGCACCTTAATCGGATAAAACCTTCTTTTTATCATTTATTACAGGAAGCGGCCGAGGCCCCAAGGCAAGTGCGCGGAGGCGAGGCCAAAAGGCAATGGCCGGTCGGCAAGTGCCCGGTGGTGAAGGCCGAGGGCAAGGTTGCAAAGAGCGGAGGAGAAAATGGAAAGTGTAAAGAAATCTGAAAGACAAAGACCTGAATTTATCGATCATAACGGCACATTCAGGCTTGAAAAAGCGGATATGTGCAATAATCTCTATTTCCCGGCGGCATCTGACTGCGGACTTAAAAGTTCGCTTACTCCCAATCTTTCGGGGGATGCCAAGACGGATCAGAATCATTTCCTGTTAGAGCCTGTAAGTATCGAAGATCTTAACAAAAACCGTCTTACCAGAAATTTCTGGTGCGTCCTTGACGGTAAAAACATATGGTCTGCGAGCGGAAACAGCGCATATCAAAATGCCGTAAAAGGTACATCAGACGGGGATGAGGTTAACATAACTGCGGGATTCATGTGGCAGACCGTTACGAGAACAAACAAAAAACTTGGGATAGCTTCCGAGATAACATCTTTTGTTCCTTATGACAAAAACGTCGAGATACACATCGTGAGGATCACCAATCTAAATAAAGAAAGAGAACTTATCTTTGTGCCGGCGATACCGATCTACGGCAGGAGCGCCGACAACATAAGAGACCACAGACACGTGACTTCGCTGCTTTCAAGAGTAGAGGTCACCAAAAACGGTGTGATCGACCGCCCGACGTTTTCTTTTGACGAAAGAGGACATAAACCGGGAGATTCGGTCTACTTTGCGTCATTTACAGATGAATCCGGCGATTCCCCGGAACTCTTTTATCCCGTGCTTGACGATTTCGTGGGCGACCTCACACCCGACATGCCCCAAACGGTGGTGAAGTTAGCAAAGTCTGCGAACCCCGAATCGGCAAACTCCGCGGGCAGCGAAGCAGAAGGTTTTAAACCGGGCGATAAGGTAAACGGTCAGGAAGTGACGGGCGCGTGCAGCTTTAAGCCCATAACACTTTTAGAAAACGGCTCACACACCTATATGGCGGTTGTCGGCATCGCCGGCAGCGACGAGGAATACGAAAGGCTTATAAAAGAGACTTCATCCCTTACTGCGGCGCTTGAGAGTTTAAGGAATACCAAAAGTTACTGGATCAGCAAGGTAAATATAGGAATAACTACCGCGGATCCGTATTTTGACAATTTCATGCGCTGGGTGGCTTTCCAGCCCGTGTTAAGAAGGATATACGGCTGTTCGTTTTTGCCGCATCACGATTACGGAAAGGGCGGCCGCGGCTGGAGAGATCTGTGGCAGGACTGTCTTGCACTTCTGATGATGGACCCTTCGGGAGTCAAGCAGATGCTGCTGGGAAACTTCGCGGGAACCAGGACCGACGGCACCAACGCGACCATTATCGGAAGCAGACCGGGAGAATTCAAGGCCGACCGAAATATGATCACAAGAGTCTGGATGGATCACGGTGTATGGCCGCTCATCACAACGGCTCTTTATATAGATGAAACCGGAGATACCGACATACTTACCGAGGAGTGCGCTTATTTTTGCGACAAGCAGATCTTAAGGGGCCGCAAAATGTCCGAGAGACCCGAAAGTGCGGGAACGCTCCAACTCGATGAAGCGGGGGCCGTATATAAGGGAACGGTGCTTGAACATCTCCTGATACAGAACCTGACGGCTTTCTGGGAAGTGGGAGAGCACAATATACTGTTACTTCGTGACGCAGACTGGAACGATGCACTTGATATGGCACCGGAGCGCGGTGAGAGTGTGGCGTTTTCGTGTGCATATGCGGGAAATCTCGTAACCCTTGCAGATCTTATAGATAAGACTTTTAAGCCGTCGGATAACCTGTATCTTCTTAAACCGGTCGAGACACTTTTAAGTGATGCTCCCGGAATATATGAAGATCCGGCTTTCAAAAAAGAAGTGCTTGATAAATATCTTAAGGCGGTCGCAGGCGATGTGCCGGCTGCAAAGATCCCGGTCACAGCCTCGGAACTTGCGGGCAATCTTCGCAGGAAAGCAAAGTGGCTAAAGTCCCATATAGCAGCAAATGAGTGGATAAGCGACGGAAACTTGGGCTGGTTTAACGGTTATTACGACAATAACGGACGAAAACTCGATCTTTCCGTTCCGGATGTAAAGAACATGACGCTTACAGGTCAGGTGTTTGCGATAATGTGCGGCGTTGCCGGCAACGAAGAGATCAAAAAGATAACAAAAAGCGCGGACCGTAAACTCTATGACGAAACCTCGGGCGGTTACAGGTTAAATACCGACTTTGGCGTTGTAAAGACCGATATGGGAAGAATGTTCGGTTTTGCATACGGTGAAAAAGAAAACGGTGCGGTATTCTCCCATATGGCTGTCATGTACGCAAACGCCCTGTATAAAAGAGGCTTCAAAAAAGAAGGATACAAGGCACTTAAGGCTTTATACGATGCCTCCGCGGATTTTGAAAGATCGAAGATCTATCCGGGCATACCCGAATATTTCGGACGCGGCGGAAGAGGACTTTACGGATATCTTACCGGAGCTGCCAGCTGGTACCTGATGACCGTCGTAATGCAGATGTTCGGCGTAAGAGGAGAATACGGAAACCTCATCATAGATCCCGCACTGTTAAAAGAACAGTTTACCGCAGGCAATACGGCTTCGGTTGAACTTGAGTTTCTGGGAAAACCTCTACTTATAAAGATATATAACGCTTACGGACTTGAATGTGATGAGTATCGCGTTACCGATCATCGTATCGACGGCAGCAAATCGGGAGGTGATATCAAAAACGGTGTTCTCATTATAGGAAAGACGGCGATCGATCTCATGGATCCCAATGTAAGGCATCTCATCGAAGTATTTTTGAGCAGGTAAAAAAATGATACCTTTTTAAAATTTGGAACATTTTTTCACCTTTGGGGCTTACATATAATCGGATCATGAAGTACAAACCAGTACACATTTTTTAGGAGGGTAAAAAATATGAAATTGAAAAAGTTGTTAGCAGCAACACTTGCTACCGTTATGGTAGCTGCACTTGCGGCTTGCGGCGGTGAAGGTGCCGCAGCAGGTAACGATCAGTCGGGAGTATCCGGATCGGTTAAGGAAAACTCCGAGCAGGCAACCGGCGGCGCAGCCGTATCGGGCGGAAAGCTTGTAGTATGGACACTGGCAGCGGATCTTCAGCAGTTTGCCGAGAGATACCACGAAAAGACCGGTGTTGAAGTTGAAACGGTTATCATCGAGCCCGGTGATTATCCCACAAAGGTTCAGACCGCACTCATGGGCGGAGAAAAAGAACCCGACATCATCGTAGGTGAGCCCCAGATGCTCGAAGACTTCTACGCAAACGGATTCTTTGCAAACCTCGATGAACTCGGTGCCAAGGATTTCGACGGAAAGATCGTTGATTACGTTTGGAAAGTCGGCCAGGATTCCGAAGGTATCCAGAGAGCAATTTCTTACCAGATCACTCCCGCAGGTATCTACTACAGAAGAGATATCGCGAAGGAAGTATTCGGAACAGACGATCCCGATGAGATCGGCAAGAAGTTCGCAGATTACGACACCATCCTTGAGACAGCCAAGACTCTTAAGGCAGCAGGTTATCGTATTTTCGCAGCAGACTCCGAGATCAACTACTTCTCAGGCGACAGCGCATGGGTTGTAAACGGAGAACTCAATGTTTCGGACGCAAGATTTGATTACATGGACCTTGTTATCTCTCTTTACCAGAACGACCTTACAGCATATGCAAATCAGTGGTCAACACCCTGGTTCCAGGCTATGAGCGGCGACGTTCCGATCCTTACCGCTGAGATCCAGAACTACGAAGACGACAGCGTAAACGTTTGGGATGCAGAGTCATTCGCAGAAGCTACAAAAGATCTTGAAAGAACAACAGTATTTGCATACGGTCTTCCTTCATGGGGCGTTCTTACCATGAGAGACAACGTAGGCGAAACCTCAGGTAAATGGGGCGTTTGTGCAGGTCCCGCATACGGATTCGGTGGCGGTACTTACATCGGTATCTCAAATCTTTCCGAAAGAAAAGACATTGCATGGGATTTCATTAAATTCTGTACCTTAAACGAAGAGACAGCTGACTGGTGGATCGAGACCTCCGAAGGTGATACCGTTTCCCTTATTTCAGCTCTTGACAAGCACAAAGATGATGCAAACAACGTATACGGCGGAGAAAAGCTTTACAGCTTCTGGCTTGAACAGGCCAAGGGTATCGACTACTCCAAGGTTACCAAGTACGACAAGGTTATAGGCGATGCATTCGGAGCAGCTATCGGTTCCATCAAGACCGGTCAGGCTACCAGAGAAGAAGCACTTGCAACATTCTATGATACCGTTGAATCAACATATCCTGAGATCAAGGTAACAAGATAGTAATAAAAACCGGATAAGTAAGGGGCTGCGCGTCAGCCTCTTACGATCCGGAATCTTACAGGGAAAGTAAAGAGGTATAAAAGTGTTTGGTAAAAAGCGAAGATTAACCGCATACAACAATTGGGGATATGCTTTTGTGGCACCGTTTGTTATCGTTTTTCTGATTTTCAGCGTATATCCGGTCTTACGAACGTTATACCTCAGTTTCACCGATCTGAAAGTCATGGGAGACGCTCATTTAGTCGGATTTGCCAATTATAAAAGAGTGTTTACCGACAAGTTTTTCTGGAAAGCTCTCGGAAATACCGTTCGTATATGGAGCGTGAACATCGTCCTTCAGCTTGGACTTGCATTCTTACTCATGATGGTCTTCAGCGACGTCAAGTATAAGATGTCGGGACTTCCGGTATTCCGTGTGGTTTATTATCTCCCCAACCTTATAGCTGCCACATCGGTGGCCTTCCTGTTCAGTACTCTTCTTGACTGGAGATACGGAACTTTCAATATCATGATAAGTCAGATCTACAAGCTTTTCGGAGCAAGATATATACCCGTGGACTGGCTCGGAAACGTAAAAACGGCAGGATATACGATATCCGTCATACAGTCGTGGATGTGGTTCGGTAATTCATTCATCATGCTGATGGCGGGAGTACAGGGAATATCCAAAGATTACTTTGAAGCAGCCGCGATCGACGGCGCGGGAAGATGGACGATCTTCGGAAAGATCACACTTCCTCTCATAAAGCCGATAATGATGTATGTTGCGGTCACTTCACTGATCGGCGGTCTTCAGATGTTCGATCTTCCGTATCTTATGTCAAATACGGCGTCCGCATCTTACGGTTCCACACAGACGGTAATGATGTACCTTTATAAATTCGGATTCACGGCAGGTACCATACAGACCGGATTCGCATCTGCAATAGCATACGCATTGTTCTTGATAATCCTTACGGTATCTGTTTTACAGATAAAGTTATTCAACAGAAAGGAGTAGCGAGATGGGATACAGGATCAAAAAAGGCATTCTTTATTTTCTGCTCATCGTACTGGCCGTATCGTGTCTGTTACCCTTTTTGCTGATGGTGGTGAACTCCACCAGAAGCGGAGCGGAGATATCGACTTCATTTACATTTATCCCCGGTAAGAACTTAAAAGAAAACTGGGAGATAATGTCGGGATACTTCGACCTCTTCAAGGGAATGCTCAACAGTATAATCGTAGCTGTTCCCGCTACACTTCTCGGTGCATACTTTTCGGCCCTTACGGCATACGGGCTTGCAATGTACAAATTTAAGGGAAACAAAGTTATCTTTGCGGCGATCTTGGTGTTTATGATGATCCCCGGACAGCTTTCCCTCATCGGTTTTTATCAGTTATGTACGAAACTTCATCTGGTAAACTCCTACATTCCGCTCATAATACCCGCGATCGCTTCGCCCGGAACGGTATTTTTCTTAAGGCAGTACATTTTGTCCTCCCTTTCGAATTCACTTGTTGAAGCAGCCAGGATCGACGGTGCACCGGAACTGTATTCATTCCACAAGATAGTGATCCCCATTATCTCACCGGCTCTTGCCACAATGGGTATCATGGGATTTATCGGAAACTGGAACAGCTACCTGCTTCCGATGATAATACTTAACAAAAACGAAAAATTTACTTTGCCGGTTATGATGGCGACCCTCAGGGCCTCCCTGGATATGGTCAGAAATCAGGGTGCAACATATCTTGCAGTTACGATCTCAGTCATACCCATACTGCTTGTATTCTGCTTCTTCTCCAGATACATCATCAGCAGTATCTCTGCGGGAGCCGTCAAAGAATAGGCTTTACGGCATTAATGAACGATCCGGAAATGGCAGGCATTTCCGGATTTTTCATTTATACCGTTAATTTTATAGGTTTATACGATTTTTATACGGAGGGATAACTATTAATATTTTCGTATATGCCTTAAAATGTCATTATCGGGCAGATAAACATCAACTGTCCACGGAGGGATCATATGATCAAAAAAGGACTTATAAAGGCCCTTGCGCTTATATTGATACCGGCTCTTTTAACAGGCTGTCTTTTAGGCTGCGGTAAAGACGCCGGCGTTCCCGGCAATGTCGGAAATTCCGGCGATGACCCGATAACGCTTGACTGGTATGTCAATTATTCGTGGTTTGTGGCGGGATGGGGCGGAAATATCGTTTCGGATAAGATCACGGAAAAGACGGGAGTCAAACTGAATTTCATAGTTCCCATGGGCAATGAGGACAATAAGCTCGAAACGCTCATCGATTCGGATACGCTTCCCGACATAGTGACGATAGGCTGGTGGGAGCCTCAGATACAGGCAATGATAGACAAAGATCTTGTCTATCCCCTCAATGAACTTGCCGATAAATACGATCCTTCTTTTTACGAGGTGACCGACAAGACAACAAGGGACTGGTACACTTTAAGTGACGGCAATATCTACGGTTATCCCAATTCAAGCTATACACCTTCGGATATAGAAGATCACGACAATATCGCTTCCAATCAGACTTTTCTGGTTAGAAAAGATATATACCAGGCCATCGGATCTCCCGATATGACAACTCCCGAGGGCTTTTACGAAGCGGTCGTAAAAGCATGTAAGATGTTTCCCGAAGTTGACGGTAAGCCTCTTATCCCCGTGGGTGCCCATGAATTCGAGGTCGACGGATGTGTTTCTTTTGACCAGTATCTGCAAAACTTTCTGGCCGTTCCCTACGAAAAGAACGGAAGAAAATATGACAGAAGGACAGATCCCGAGTATTTAAGATGGCTTAAGATGTTTTCAAAACTCGGCCGCGAAGGGTATCTCGCCAACGACATCTTTGTGGACCAGCGTATGCAGACCAGCGAAAAAGTCGCAGAGGGCCGGTATTTCTGTATGCTTTATCAGCGTACCGACATAGCGGACCAGCAGAAACTTCTTTATGCCAAAGACCCCGAAAAGATATATATCGCGGTTGACGGCCCCAAGAATTCAAAGGGCGACGATCCGGTACTTCCCGTAAACGGTATTTCGGGCTGGACTCTTACATTTGTATCCAAGAACTGCAAAGATCCCGAAAAGGCCATTAAATTCATAGATTTTCTGATGAGTGAGGAAGGACAGAAACTCACGTACCTCGGTGTTGAAGGCATTACATATGACGTTGTTGACGGTAAGGCGGTACTAAAAGAGGATGTGCTCAAGCTTTTGTCAAGCGACAGACAGCAGTACGATGCACTGTACGGTGCGGCCAATCAGTACTGGATGCTGCAGAACAACGTAATGCAGATGCAATGGGAGATAGAACTGGAAGAACCTCTTAAACAGATGGCCGAGTGGACTTATCCGTACGCAACTTATCTCGGTCAGTATGATGTCAGCATCAAGGAAGATTCGGAACTCGGGCGCATCAACCAGACCAACAGGATACTGTGGGGCAAGACGCTTCCGAAACTGCTGCTGGCATCTTCGGACGAGGAATTTGACGGGATACTTAACGATTATGTAAAAGAACGCGCTGAGGCGGGATACGATAAACTGATGGATGAAGAGACCGCACAGATGCGTGAAAGCAAACAGAAACTCGGCATAAGGTGAAGATGATAAAGAACTTTCGTGAAACCGGTATTTTTGCAAGATACAGATTAAACAGCAAGCTTACCCCTATAACCGTGGCGCTTATCTTTATCCCTATCGCTGTTTTTTCGGGCATTTTATTCAAAAACATGGAAGACACGGTCATAAGGGAAAACCGTGACTACATGGAATCAAAGATCGCCCAGGACCGGGACAGGATAGAAACGGATATCGAGTCCGTCAACATGTCCGTCAGGATCTTTTTGTCCGACGAGGAACTGGCCGATACGCTTAAAGATGCCTATGACGGAAAAACTCCGAATGCGGAAGAGATAAGAGAGTTTTACGCATCCAAGATCGCCGATCTTGAAAGGCTTGTTAACAATAACCCCCTCTTATATGCGGTGCGGGTTTATTCGGTTACCGACAATGTCCAGGAGATGATGCC
>CACYCC010000180.1 GCA_902772805.1 uncultured Lachnospiraceae bacterium
CAGGGGATCTCCTCCCGAGAAAGTGATCCCGTTTATATAGGATTTATCCAGTTGTTCGAATATCTCGGCTTTGGCGGCATCGTCAAACAAAAGTCCGCCGTCGGGATCCCATGTGATGGGATTCTGGCAGTTCTTACAGCAATGATTACAGCCCGCAACCCACAGTACAACGCGAAGACCGTCTCCGTTCTTCATGTCGTCTTTGGTTATATTATGATAACGCATATTACATGGACTTCCTTTCCGCTATTTCAGCCATCTTGGCATCATTGAGTCTGGTATCGCCATGTACACGCGAATAGCTTAAATATCCGTTCATTCTGTCAATCTTGGTCAGGTTACGGCTTCCGCACTTGGGACATACATCCATCTCAAGTTCCTGATGTCCGCAATCGTCACAATATGCAAGTGAAAGGTTTACGCCTTCGTAGAATCCCATTTCCATCGCACGGTGGATAAGAGTCTTAACGGCTTCGATATTGTAATCTATAGGATATTTTACATACTGTATCTTACCGCCGTTGGAAAGATTCCAGAAACGGTCTTCAAGATCCTGTTTCTGTATAGGTGTTATATCTTCGCTTACATGACAATGGAAAGAGTTGGAAACATATTCTCTGTCGCTGACACCTTCGATAATACCGTATTTCTTGCGGAACTGCTGAACCTGAAGTCCGCAAAGGTTTTCGGCCGGAGTACCGTAAATGGCATAGAGATTTCCGTCGGCTTCTTTGAATTCATTGACTCTTTTATTGATATATTCCATTACCTGAACGGCAAATTCACCGTCTTCAACAAGAGATTTTCCGTTATAGAGTTCCTGGAGTTCATTTAATGCGGTAATACCGAAACTTGCGGTTGCCGATTTAAGAAGGGGTTTGATCTTGTCGGTAAGTTTTAAATGACCGCCCAGGAAACCTCCCTCACAATAGGCAAGCGGGTTGGTGGATGCACGCATCTCTCCGAGGTAAGCGTAAGTACGGATATGAAGCTGTCTTATGAGTTCAAGATAGTAATCAAGAACTTCATAAAAATCACGGCTTTCCTTACGTGCTTTGGCAAGTATCATGGGAAGATGCAGAGAAACCGCACCGATATTGAATCTGCCCACAAATACGGGAACATCGTTGTCATCTGCGGGATGCATGCCGCCTCTTTCATACCAGGGGCTTAAAAATGCTCTGCAGCCCATGGGAGAAATGATCTTGCCGTACTGTTTGTAGATCGATGCCACATATCCCTTGCCCGTAAGTGACAGCCAGTCGGGATACATTGTTTTGGCGGAACAAAGAACACCTGCTTCGAACACATCTTCAAGTTCCTTACCCGGTCCGTGAAGGTTTTCATCGTACAGAAATACGATCTTGGGGAAAAGAACAGGCTTCTTACATTCTTTCTTGCCCTGGCCTTTACGACGTACGTTTAACATCTGAATGGTAGCCATCTTGGCAAATCTTCCGGTACCGGTTCCTGCCGTAACGGTTATGAAGGGATAATCGCCTCTTGAAGATGCGACAGTATTGAATTTGTATTCCCAGCCCTGGAAGCCCTGTTCAAAATCACGGCTTACGTCTTTTAAAGCTTCGGCTTCGGAAGCTTCTTTGTCGACACCGAGTTTTTCGTATTTTTCGACATATTTTGCATATGATTTTTCGGCATAAGGTTCAAGTATAAGATCGACACTCGGAACCGTAAATCCGCCGTACTGCTGAGAAGCGGCGCTTAATACGATATCGCCTATAACATCGAATGCAACATCAAGCGTCTTGGGCTCGTTGTACCAGATATTACCCATTTCAAATCCGCCGGAAAGAACATGTTCCACATCAAACAGGCAACAGTTCATGGTATCACGTCTTGCGGACATATCATGAACATAGATATAACCGTCCCTGCAGGCCTGAATCTCTTCGGTGGTCATAAAGAATTTCTGATAAAGTTCTTTATTGAGCTGGTTGAATATAAGGCTTCTCTTGGTAGATACGAGTGCCGAGTCGGTATTGGCATTTTCTTTGTCACCGATATACATGATGGACTGACTCTTTTTATATACATCATCAAGCATACGGACAAAGTCCTGCTTATAATTACGGTAATCCCTGTAAGACTTTGCAACGATGGGTTTAACGTCTTCAAGAGCGGTTTCGACAATATTATGCATAACGGGGATCGGAATCTCCGTAACATCCATGTCATTTATACGATCGACAACAAACTGACAGATCTTTTCATTGTCTTCAACCGTGAATTTGGTAAGAGCTCTGTAGGCACTTTTGGCAACGGCATTAACGACTTTCTGAACGTTAAACGCTTCTCGGCTTCCGTCCTTTTTGATGACCCAGACTTCTTTGTCGGGTTTGTACATTTCACCGTAATTTACTTCTTTGGTCTCTTCGGCAGTACTCATAAGTATTCCTTTCGATAGCCCTCCGGGCAGATTGTGATAATACTAATATTAGTTGAAATTAAAAAAGAAGGCACAATATATTGTACCTTCTCCATTATAACAAATCATTCATATCTTTCAAGATTTTTCTTAAGAAAATCTTTATATTTTAAAACAGTGTCCTCCGGCGCTTTTATATATATATCGCTCCCGAGTCCTGCGATCCATCCGAAAAACTGATCGCTTATTATTACCTTGACTCTTATTGAATATAAGCCGTCGGCTTCTTTGCGAAGTGTGGGCTCTTTGCCGAATCTGTCGATCATGATACCGCATTTTGATTCGGGGAAAACAAGAGTAACACTCTCTTCGTCTCCGCCGTACATACCGAAAGTCTTGTTCTCGTATTTGACTATCTCCGTCCTGTTTATCCTGTATTTTTCGGGTATACCGTCTTTTGTGATATTTACGTTTTTGATCTTATCGCACCTGTAATGCCTGATCTCATCGGATTCCTCGTCAAATGCCACAAGATAGTATTTTTCTTCACTCCAGGTCAGAAAACATGGACTCACAAGATATATCCTGCCGTTATGACGGGGCACAAGTTCTTTTTCGATATTCCATTCACAGTACTGGAATGTGATCTTTTTGTTATATCTGATCGCATTTGAGATCGAATCGACAACGATATATATACTTTCGTTATCGGTCTTGATGCGGTCGCTTACATATATGTTTCTGTCAAGTTCACCGGCTTCATAATCGCTTAAGAAACTTTCCATCTTTTTGATGAGTTCTCTCGACTTCTTTTCCGTTATAAACCTTGAAGAAGAAACGGCATCGGCAAGAGGCAGTATCTCGCTCTTTTCAAGGCGCCTTGACAAAAGTGCATACCCGCCGTTCTTGGATCTGCTCATGACGATATCGTAACCCATATCCTGTAACACCTTGATATCGTCGTATATGCTTTTTCTTTCCGCTTCGATATCGTACTGTGCAAGTTCCGAAATGAGATCGGCCATCGAAACATAATGATCTTCATCGGACTTTTTTTCAAGTATCTGCAGGATCCTTAAGAGCTTTTCTTTTTGTCTTAATGACTTAGCCATTTATCTCCCCTCCCGGATCGTATCCGGTATCATCAGATAGGTCAGTGCCTTCGGCACTTTCGCATGCCATTTTGTCGCATCTTTCGTTTTCGGGATGACCCGCATGACCTTTTATCCATTCAAAAGTCACATTGTGGGGTTTGATCGCTTTTAAAAGCCTCTTCCAGAGATCGACATTTAAAACCGGAGATCTGTCGGCTTTTTTCCAGCCTTTTTTCTCCCATCCTTCGATCCAGTGCATATTAAACGCATCTACAAGATATTTGGAATCGGAAATGAGCTTAACGTCACAGGGTTTTATAAGAGCTTCAAGTCCCGCGATTGCACCCATCAGTTCCATGCGGTTATTGGTGGTCATTTTAAACCCTTCGGTATATATACCTTCGTGAAGATTCCCGTTTTTATCGATATACTGGATTATTGTTCCGTAACCGCCCGGGCCGGGATTACCCTTACTGGAGCCGTCCGAAAATATGGTCACTTTCATTAAGTCCACACCCCGCTTTCGGCAAATTTAAGCGCTCTCTCGGAGGCCTTTTGTACGATCTCGGGATCGAATCCCATTACACTTAAGAGTTTTATGGCATTTCTTGAAGTTGCTCTTCCGGGTATAAGTCTGTAATTGAATCTGACATCATCATCGAGTATCTCTTCTTCAAAATGATAATTGTCATATTCGTTTTCAAGTAAAAATGTAAGTTCACCGTCATGAGTTGCCGCAAAGCATAAAAGTCCTTCGGATCCGAAATATTTGAGTATCTCGGTACTTGAAGATATCCTTTCAACGGTATTGGTGCCTCTTAATACTTCATCGACAAAACAAATGATGTTTTTGTCGGGATTTTCGCGTGAATAATTAAGTATCCGCTTGATCGCTTTAAGCTCCGCCATAAAGTAACTGTCACCTTCTAAATTGTCCTTTAAAGACATCGAAGAAAACAGTGCATAGAACGGG
>CACYCC010000181.1 GCA_902772805.1 uncultured Lachnospiraceae bacterium
GACACACCCGATTCGGGATATGTGAGCATTAACGGCGATAAACTCAAAGATATGGACGAAAAACAGCTTACGATGTACAGACGTAAGCACTTAGGATATGTATTTCAGATGTATAACTTAATACCGAATCTTAATGTCAAAGAAAACATTGAGGTGGGTGCTTATCTTTCCGATAACCCGCTTGATGTTGAGGAGGTACTGACCACGCTGGGTTTACAGGATCACAAATACAAATATCCCAACCAGTTATCGGGAGGTCAGCAGCAAAGAGTTTCGATAGGACGTGCCGTTGTCAAAAACCCCGACATACTCATGTGCGATGAACCTACCGGTGCTCTTGATTACAAGACTTCCAAGGAGATACTTGCACTTATCGAGGATTGTAACAAAAAGTTCGGAAACACCGTCATAATGGTTACCCACAACGAGGCCATCAAGAACATGGCGGATCATGTGATCAAGTTAAGAGACGGTGTGGTACGTCACAACGACATCAACGAAAACAAGATAACGGCCGAAGAGCTTGAGTGGTAGGAGGTAAAGTCATGAGAAACCCGCTTATCAAAAGAGTTCCGAGGGAACTTAAGTCGGACTGGCATAAATACCTTGTCATCATTCTTTTTATGGTAGTTATGATCGGCGTTATATCGGGAATGTATGTCGGACATGACAGTATGCTTTATTCGATCGATATCGGAAGAGAAGAGTTAAATATCGAGGACGGATCCTTTGAACTTGCTCATAAAGCTTCCGAGGCGCTTTTAAGCGATATCGAATCGGGGCAGAAAGCAGACGTTCGCGAGTATTATATCGAAAAGGCCACAAAAGAAGCTGACAAAGAAGTTGAAAAAGCAATAGACGAAAAACTTACCGAAGAAGTCACAAAAGCCATAGAAGACGGCGTCCGTGCACAGTGTGCGGCATTCGGGATAACAGATGAAGAAGTTATAAAAGAACAGATAGACAATGCAGTAAAGACATCGTTTGACGATGCCGTAAAAGAAGCAAGGAAGTCGGATGAATTCAAGAAAGCCGTGGAAGATGCCTATAATGAGGCTCACGAAAAAGTCACGGAAGAAGTCGATAAAGAATGGAACAAGGCGGCTGACAAATACGGTCTTAACGATGAATTCGACCCCGTTGCCGTAACGGTTTATGAGAACTTTTATCGTGATGAAACCGAAGATGTCGGAAATGACGGAAATTCCGATGCAACCGTAAGGGTATTTAAAAGCGACGGAGTCATCGATATGGCTTCTTTTAACGAAGGACGTGCCCCCCAAACGGACGGAGAGATAGCTGTTGACAGAATGCATGCCGACAATGTCGGTATCAAAACAGGCGATACGATCACTGTAGGAGGCAAAGAGTTCGAAGTTGTGGGACTTTTGTCATACGTTGATTATTTAACGCTTCACGAATCCAATTCGGATCTTATGTTTGACGCATTCGGATTCGATGTAGCAATGGTAACGCCTGCGGCATTTGACGGTTTAAAAACCAGGATACATTACAATTATGCATATCTTTATAACGATAAGCCTTTAGACAAAGTCGAAAAAGCCGACAGTGCCGAATACTTTTTAAAGTCACTTATAACTCAGACTCTTGTTTACGATAACGAATTAAAATCGTTTCTTCCCGAATATTTAAGGCAGGCAAGCAATTTTGCGCCTACCGATATAGAGGGAGATTCGGCCGGTGCGGCAATACTTTGTTATATCCTGATAGGTGTCATAGCATTTATATTTGCGGTTACCATCAGCAATACGATAGATAAGGAAAGTTCCGTCATCGGAACCTTGAGAGCGTCGGGCTACAGCAGGACAGAACTTGTTATCCACTATATGTCCATGCCGGTCCTTGTAACGCTCATAGGTGCTCTTATCGGAAATATACTGGGATATACCGCTTTTAAGGATCTGATGGTGAGTCTTTATTACGAAAGCTACAGCCTTCCGACATGCCGGCTTGTGTGGAGCAATACGGCACTTACAAAAACTACGATAATACCGCTTATACTCATGTTTGTCATAAATCTGTTTGTTATCGTAAAGAAACTTCAGTTAAGTCCCTTGAGATTTTTAAGGCACGATCTTGTAAAGACCAAAAGATCCAAGGCAAGAAGACTTCCGAGATGGTCGTTTTTAAACAGGTTCAGATTAAGGATCTTTTTCCAGAATCTTCCGAATTACGTGATACTCATATTCGGTGTGATCTTTATCGAACTTATGTTATGCTTCGCATTCGGACTTCCCGATTCGCTCGATCATTATGCGGATGTTGCCACGGATATGATGTTTGCCGATTATCAGTATATGCTGATGGATCATAAAGACGATGACGGCGAGATTATCAAAACCGCCGAAGAAAGCGCCGAAAAATTCAGTGCGACAACGCTGATGTATCCCAAGAAAAAGGTTAAATTCCGCGAAGGCATGGGAAGCGGCGGTGACGAGAGCGTAACGGTATACGGTATCGTTGATGACAGCTCTTACATTGATATTCCGGATTCGGAAAAAGAAGGCGAAGTGTTCATATCGAGTGCTTTTGCCAGTAAGTTCGATCTTTCAAAAGGCGATAAGATCAAATTAAACGAAGAATACGAAAACGAATCGTATGAATTTGATGTTGCGGGTATCGTCGATTATGACGGGGCGGTTGCCGTATTTATGAAAAAAGACAATTTCGATTCCGTGTTTGACCGTGAGAGCGAAGAGTTTACGGGCTATATGTCACGAAACGAGATAAACGACATCGACGAAAAGTATATAGCAACGGTCATAACCGCCGAGGATGTTACAAAAGTCACAACACAGCTTAAGCACTCTTTCGGCAGCATAATCGCGGTATTTAAATATGCACTGATAGTACTTTCGGCAGCACTCATTTATCTGCTTGCGAAGATCATCATCGAAAGAAACGAGCATGCGATATCTATGGCCAAGATACTTGGATTTATGAACGGTGAGATCGGGTCGTTGTATATCATTCCGACCGCCTTTGTGGTCATCGTTGTGACATTTATCGGCTTTGTGGGCGGATATTACCTGATGCTTTGGGTATTCAAGGCATTCATGCTTAAGATGAACGGATATTTTGCATTTTACATGTCGGCGGGCACAATGGTATTATCAATATTGTATCTGTTGATCGGTTACGCCTTTGTATCTTTCATAGATTATATGAGGATCAAGAGGATACCTCTTGACGAGGCGCTTAAGAATGTGGAGTAGAAAAGACATACAATGAAAAACATTATTATCGGATTGTTGATCCCTTTTGTCGGCACGGCTGCCGGCGCGGCGTGTGTTTTCTTTTTAAAGAACGAAATAAAGATAGGCATTCAGCGCGCACTTACGGGGTTCGCCGCCGGAGTAATGGTGGCGGCATCGATCTGGAGCCTTATAATCCCGGCGATCGAACAATCGGAAGATAAAGGCAGTTTTGCATTTTTGCCGGCCTTCATCGGATTTTGGTTCGGCATACTGTTTCTTTTGCTGTTAGATCACGTAATACCGCACCTTCACGTCGGTATAGAGCAGGCTGAGGGACCCAGGAGTTCGTTTTCCAGGACCGTCATGCTGGTGCTGGCGGTAACGCTTCACAACATTCCCGAAGGAATGGCTGTCGGTGTTGTATTTGCCGGTCTCATAAGCGGTTCCGGTATCGTTACCGCGGGAGGTGCCATGGCGCTTGCAATAGGTATCGCGATACAGAACTTCCCCGAGGGAGCAATAATCTCCATGCCGCTCTTTGCGGAGGGTAAAAAGAAAATGAAATCTTTCGGTCTGGGCGTTCTCTCGGGAGCGGTCGAACCGGTTTTCGGAGGACTTACCGTTTTACTGGCAAGTCTCGTTGTTCCCGCCATGCCGTATCTTTTATCGTTTGCGGCAGGAGCGATGTTATATGTGGTTGTCGAGGAACTGATCCCGGAAATGTCCGCCGGAGAACATTCGAATATCGGAGTTGTTTCTTTTGCGGTCGGTTTCAGTCTTATGATGGTACTTGATGTGGCACTCGGATAGCTCGCGGAACTCGCGCACGGATGTCACGATCATGGAAAAACTGGGAAATAAAGAGGTTCGGAGTAATATTCCGGACCTCTTTTATTGTTATGAAACTCTGTTTTGTACAACTATAAGAAATGTACAAAAAGAGCAAACAAAAGTGCATTTCACGCATCTAATGCATACGCTATAAATAAAAATGTCAGAACGGTAAAAATATGATGGTTGTTTATCCGTTTTTCTTCAAGATGGGAGACATCCGAAAGGGATGTTAAATTATAAACCATGCAAAAACAATGGAGGAGGATGTTACTATGAAAAAAACAAAAAGACTGGCAGCTTTACTGCTCGCTGCAACGATGGCATTCAGTCTTGCAGCCTGTGGCGGAAACGGAGGCGGAGGCGGAAGCACTGACGGTGGTGCAGGCACTCCCGCTGACAAAGGCGGAGCAGCCAAGTCGGGCGATTATGTAAAACTCGTGGTATGGGGCAACGGTAGTGCCGATACCGAAGACTGTAACGAAGTAGCTGAAGCTGTCAGCAAGATCACACGTGAGAAGATCGGTGTTGAGATCGAACTCGTTCGCGGACAGGATGCAGAACAGATCAACCTGGCTCTTACATCAGGTGAACCTATCGACCTTATGTGCTACAACAACGTAAGCGGTCAGTTCAATACCGTAGTTAACAACAACTGGGCTTATCCCCTTGACGATCTTTTGGAAAAATACGGCCAGGGTGCCAAAGCTGTTATCAACCCTTATGACCTTGAAGCCTGCAAAAACAACGGCGTACTTTATGCACTTCCCAACCAGAAAGATACATCCCGTGCAGCCGGATTTGCAATGCGTAAGGACATCTGTGACGAACTTGGTATCACAGTTCCCGAGTTTGGTACATACGATGAGATGCATGATATCCTTGTAAAGGTTCACGAAGCTCATCCCGAAATGTATCCGCTTGTTCCCACATGGGCACAGGGTGGTATGCAGACAACACTTCCCAACGATCCCCTCGGCGACAGCCTTGGAATTCTTGAAGATGCACGTGAATCCAGCACAACGGTTGTTAACCAGGCTGAGACCAAATCTTTCCAGGATTTCTGTAAGATGATGTGGCAGTGGAATCAGGAAGGTCTTATCATGCCCGATGCAACAACAACTACAGAGAACGCTCTTTTATCCAACAACGGATTTGCTATGTATGAAAACTGGAAGCCCGGTAAAGAACTCGAAGTTTACAAGGGCAACGGTAAGGAAGTTTATTTCATGAAGATACATGGCCCCATCAAGCATACGGCCATCCCTAACGGTAACTCATGGATGATCCCTTATTGCGCTAAGCATCCCGAAGAAGCAATGAAACTTTGGAACCTCATGTTTACAGATCCCGAAGTATCCAATCTCTTCATTAACGGTATCGAAGGAAAGCACTGGGTATATACCGATGACACTCATACTATGATCACAACTCCCGAAGGTGTTGACCCCAATGCATCCGGTTATTCATCAATGGACTGGGCTTGGCCTAACCAGCAGATCACTCCCGTTTGGCAGGGTGCTGAAGACCCCGATCTTTGGAAAAAGCTCAACGAGTTCAACAACAGTGGTGTAGCAAGTCCCGCAATGGGCTTCACCTGGGACAGCAGCAATGTTATGAACCAGGTAACTGCCTGCAACAACGTGGTATCTACTTACAGAACCGCTCTTATGTGGGGTTCGATCGATCCCGATGAAAACATTCCTAAGTACATCGCTGAACTTAAGGCTGCAGGTATCGATGATATCATCGCAGAAAAGCAGAAACAGCTTGATGCATTTCTTGCAAATAAATAATAATGCTTGACAATCATTAACACAAAAGTGCAGGTGTCAAATATTCTTTTGGCACCTGCATAATGATGTCACGTTAATGAGGAGGGCGTTGGCGTGAAAAAATTTAAGAAAACGGTAAAGCACTTCTGGCCGATGTATCTGATGTTTTTACCGGGAGTAATATATCTTTTTATAAATTCATATATCCCGATGTTCGGTATACAGATCGCTTTCAGACAGTACAATGCTACTAAAGGGGTATACGGGAGTCCGTGGTGCGGTTTGAAGAACTTCGAGTTCCTCACCAAGACCAAAGATGCATGGATAATGATAAGAAATACGGTGTTATATAATGTCGTGTTTATAGTATTGGGGACTATTCTGGCTGTAACGACTGCCATTATTCTTAATGAGATTCGCAACAAAGCGGCCAAGCAGGGATATCAGACGATAATTCTTATCCCTTTCCTGATCTCGATGGTCATAGTCAGTTATCTTGCTTTTGCTTTTTTAAGCACAAGTAACGGATTTATCAACAACACTTTGGTAAAATTGTTTGGCATATCTCCGATCGACTGGTATAACACGCCGAAATACTGGCCGTTTATCCTGGTCATCATCAATATCTGGAAGGGTCTGGGATATAATATGATCCTTTATTATGCCACTATCTGCGGTATTGACAGTACGCTGTATGAAGCTGCTGTTGTGGATGGGGCTACCCGCTGGCAGAAAATAGTTAATGTTACTCTGCCCAGTCTTAAATCTACCATCATTATATTGACACTTATGGCACTCGGCGGAATTTTCCGCTCTGATTTCGGCCTTTTTTATCAGGTTCCCATGAACTCGGGACCGCTTATCAACGTTACACAGACTATCGATACATATGTATACCGCGGACTGATACAGAATAACAATGTGGGAATGTCTTCGGCAGCAGGTCTTTATCAGTCGGTTGTCGGATTTATTCTGGTTAGTGTGGCCAACGGTATAGTCAGAAAGATCGACAACGATAGTTCGCTGTTTTAAGGGGAGGAGCAGAAAACATGGTACAAAAAGACAGAGGATTTCAAATCTTTGCAAATGCACTGATGATCTTTTTAGTTATATGTGTGCTTGCGCCCTTTTTCCTGATGCTCATGTCATCGCTTACCGACGAACAGACATTGATCGCAAACGGATACAGTTTTTTCCCTGCTAAATTCAGTACATATGCCTACCGGTACCTGCTGGTTCAATCCGGATCCGTGGCGCGCGGTTATTTCATTTCGATATCGATCACACTGGTAGGAACGTTATGCAACCTGTTTATCACTTTGCTTTATGCTTATCCGCTTTCGAGAAAAGAACTTCCCGGAAGATATGCATTCGCGTTCTTTCTCTTCTTTACAATGCTTTTCTCGGGTGGACTGGTTCCCGCATATTTGATGTGGACACAGACGTTCCATATCCGAAATACCGTTTTTGCGTTGCTGATCCCGGGTCTTTTAATGAGCCCGTTTAACGTAATCATGATGCGTACATACTTCACGACCAATATTCCCGATGAAGTTATCGATGCGGCAAGGGTTGACGGAGCCGGTGAATTCAGGATCCTTTTCAAGGTAGTCTTTCCCATGGCTGTACCGATCACCGCAACGATCAGCCTTCTGGTGGGACTGGCATATTGGAATGACTGGATGAACGGTCTGTACTATATCAATGATGATAAGCTTTACAGTATTCAGGTACTGCTTATGAAGATCCAGCGTAATCTGGATCAGTTAAGGCAGCAGGCTCAGAACGGAAGCGGAAATGTTAATATGGCAGATCTGCCGTCGACATCGGTTCGAATGGCACTCACGGTAATGGGTATACTTCCCATTATGATCATATATCCGTTTTTGCAGAGATATTTTGTAAAAGGTATCACGATCGGTGCAGTAAAAGGATAAATCAACGAATTTTCCGTTATTTACGGAACTGTTGGGGGGTTTTACCCGTTGATTTCTTGAACTGTCTGTAAAAATATGAGATATTGGGGATTCCGACCTGTTCCGCTATTTCGGTGATGCTTAAGTTTGTGTTCTTAAGCAGATATTTGGCCTGATCCATTCGCTTCAAAGTGATATAAGCGGTCAGTGTCATTTCAAATTCCTTATGGAAACAATACGAAAGATAATCCGGATTCAGGTGCATGACTTCGGCAATCTTGATACGATTTATATCCGCGTCCGATAAATGGTCGCGGATATAATTGCGTATTGTGCGGACAAAATCGTTGTCAGCGCCTTTGATATCCGGTTCGGGCGCGGGTTCCGGCTCGTTTTTTCTTGAGTTTAAAAAAGTAATGGCACGGGACAGTTCCTGGTTAAGACTCTGCTTTCCGATAGGTTTGAGCAGATAGTTAAAGCAGTGAAAGCTGATGGCTTCCTGGGCATAATCAAAACGCTGGTGTCCGGACAGGATGATCGTCGTTATTTGCATACCTTCCCTGTTCAGACGCTCAAGGAGTTCAAGCCCGTTTTCTTTGGGCATCTCGATATCCAGAAGCATAAGATCCACATGCTCTTTTTTAAGAATATTCATCCCCTGCTGGGCACTGTAGGCCGTGAAGATATTGTCGATATTCAGTTCTTCTTTGTCTATCATCCCTACCAAACCCTGAACAATATAGTATTCATCGTCTATGATCAGAATATTCATGTGACCTCTCCTATTCTTCATCGTATTTCCTGTAAGGGAAACGTATTGTTACACAAAGACCCATGCCTTCTTCATTGGCAAAGCTGAGTACCGCTTCCGGCCCCATGATGAGTTTTAAGCGCATTGCCGTATTATAGAGTCCTATACCGGTTCCTTTTTCCGTAACATCGGGCTGTTCAAGTATATTGTTGTATTTTTCAAGCTTTTCATCGGACAATCCGACTCCGGAGTCCGTATGCTCAAGGCATACGAAGGTCTCACCGTTTTCGATCTTTTTGGATACCCTGACCCGTATCAGAAAAGGCTCGCCCATGATAAGTCCTGTTTTAATGGAATTTTCGGTGAGCGTTAAGAGGATGAGCGGGAATACCTTGGCATCCAGTATATCCGGGTCCGTTTCTTTTTCATACTGCAGAGTCCCGGGAAACCGGTACTGGGTCAGAGTTATATAGTTTTCAAGATATTCAAGTTCCTCAGACAAAGGAACGACATCTCTGTCCGAGAGCGTATATCTTAAATGTGCGGACAAGGTAGAGATGATATTGTTTGTCACTTCGATATTTGACTGATCCTGGGCCGACATAAAAACGGTATTGAGACAGTTGATCAGAAAATGCGGGGCCACCTGGTTTTTAAGAGACTTTAATTCAAATTCCCTGGCCTGGAGTTCTTCTTCATAAACACTGATCCTCAGATCGCTTATCTCGGATAACAGTTTATTGAACGCATCGGTGATCATGACAGTCTCTTCGTAATCATTCGGAGGAGTGATCCTGTTGTCCAGATTACCCTTGTGGATGCTTTCCGTTACGGCCATGAGCGATTTGACGGGAATCCCGATGATCCGCCGCCCCATATGACTGTAGGATATAAAAAAGAAGACCGCCCACAGGATAAGGAGCAAAAGGAGGACGTATAAAGATCGAAAGGCCACCAAAAACTGTTCTTGCGGTAACAGTACGGTAAAACAGTAATCCGAAAAACTCTGTTTGAACGAGATAACGATCCTTCTGCCAACACCGGGAATACGGGCATAAACCGGTTCTTTGAGCGATCTTGAAACCGGGAGTTTAAGGTCTTTACTGTAGTCGTCTTTGTAGCCTTCTTTTGCAAGGGATTCATCGGCATACAGTACACGCCCGGAATTGTCTGTGATCAGCCAGATCGCGTCATTCCCGGAAAATTCTTCAAATCCGGGAAGATTGTTCAGATCGATCCATGCGCCGGCATAGGTCCCGCCGACTTTAAGAAGCCTGATGAGGCAGTTCCGATCTTCGACAAAAAACCAGTTTTTAAGAACAGCTTCATCCACAGTGCCGTCTTTTATATGCGCTTTCAAAAGATCTCTTATAAACGACGGAAACGGATATCCTGTGCCGGTACCTGTATTGGCGGTACTGTAAGCCGGAAGAAAGATGTTTTTATCGGGATAATACAGGAAATAGCCCCTGATCACGGAATGAGTCGTTATCTGGGATGATAATCGGGTCTGAATACGCACGATATATCCCACTTCCTCATTCGGGTGCATTGTTGTTCGAAGTCGGATGATATCCGGGTCCGAAGTGCAGTTCTCGATCAGAAACATGATATCCTGATTGAGTTCGACATCCAGTCTGTTATCGTAAAAGCGAAGAGAATCCTGAATGGAATCATATGTGAAATCACGAAGTCTCATATAAATGAAGATCGTAACTGCCGCAAGAAGCGCTGTAAAGATAAACATGGTCGAAAAAAACGAGATATCAAATCGACGCAAAAGTGAGCGTTTTGGTTTTACGACCGGTGAAGATTTATAAGAATTGTGAAATAATCCCCCAAAATTGTGCATACAAACCCCTTATGTTCACTGTTAACATAATAATGGCTATCTGTTAAAATATCAAGTAGGTATATGCTTGGCAATATGTTTCAAAAAGGAGAATTTCGGGATGAAAAAAATAAAACGTCAGATAGCATGGATACTCATTTTGTCTTTGGTTTTCTCTCTTACGGCGTGCAAAACGGACAAGACTGTATCTAAACGGGATACGGCTGTTACCGATGAGGCCCAAAGTCATATGTCCGATGCTTACAGACAGGCGATAGAGGACAGAAGAGCGGAGTACGAAAAGACCGGTGAATATCGGAAAGTCACTTATGCCATATATACCTGGACCGGCAAACCTGTAGGTATCGAGAGGATCCAGGAAGCGATGAACCGTATACTGCGTGAGAAACTCTGTCTTGAGATAGAACTCCTGGCACTGGATTTTGCTTCATACAAACAGGATGTTCAACTCTATCTTACCAATAATGACAGGCAGATCGACTGGTTCGGTGGAAACGTTATGGGATATACAAGCTGTGTCAATAACGGGTTCTGCTACGATCTTGACGAAAACGGTCTTTTGGATACTTACGGTACGGGCATAGAAGAACTTATCCCCGAAAAATACCGTGAAGCCTGCAAATATGCCGGACATCTGTACGGGATACCCCCGATAAAAGATTACGCCATTACTTCAGCGGCTATAGTGATCGGCAAAGAATATCTCGATGCGATCGGTTATGAATATAAGGAAGATGAAAGACAGGAAGTTCCGTCATCCTGGGAAGAGATTGAAGATATATACAGGCAGCTGCATCTGAAATTTCCCGACAAAAACGTTTACGCGGTAAACACAAACCATTTTTCACAGGGCTCTGTCATAGACGATCTCGGAAACGACTGGTTTGGTGTTCTCATAGATCCTACCAAAGACAGGAAAGTCGTAAACCTGATGGAGAGCGACGAATGGATGACTGTGGTCAGGCGTATGTACAGATGGAACAAAATGGGATTTATACCCGCAGATGCTCTGACCGATAAGACTTCCGGTTCCGCAAAGATCAAATCCGGTGCCTATATGTCAATGCTGGCTCAGTCAAAACCCGGTTACAAATCCCAGATCTCCGGAGAATGCGGAAGGGAAATGATAGTGTTCAGACTCGGCCGGGACATTATCAAGTCTTCCGGTATAACATCCGTGATCACCTGTCTTAATCGGGCGACTCCGGATCCTGTCGCCGCGGTTCAGCTCATGAACGAACTATATACCGATCCCGAGCTTTCCACACTGCTGGTCTGGGGTGAAGAGGGCACGGACTATGTAACCGATCCCGACGGTCACATTCATTTTCCGGACGGCGTGAATTCCCAGAATGCCGAATGGTATCACTCGATGAACTGGGAGATGCCCAATCAGTATATCTGCCCCGTATGGGTCGGCGATCCTCTGGATCTGGGTGATCAGATAATGAAATTCAATGCAGAGGCTGAGACATCCATAGCTCTTGGCTTTACATTTGACAACAGCGCCTATACTGCTGAGTATGCGGCATTACAGAACATATATGACGAATACGCCCATCAGCTTTTGTACGGTTTCCTGGATCCGGTTTCGGGGACCGAGGAATTTAACGAAAAACTTAAAAGCGCCGGTCTGAACAGATATATTGCAGAGAAACAGAGACAGTTCGACGTTTGGTATGTAACAACTCACAAAGATCCGTAATAA